>DATFQE010000229.1:0-10085 GCA_035264445.1 Gaiellaceae bacterium
CCAGGAGCTCTTCAACGTGAACCGGAAGTTCGGCTTCCCGGTGCTCGTGACGTGGATGCTCCTGCTCGGCTTGGCGCTCGGATTTGGCACGGACTTCGTGCTCGAGGCCGCAGCGCTGCTCGGCTAGGGCGCGACGAGCAAGTCGCGATCGGGATCGGCGCGCGGACGGGCAACGGTCTGCTGACCTGCGTCCTGGCCTGGCTCGTGCTCGCCGCGGCCGGTGCGCCGGCGAGGCCCGACGTCGTCGTGATCGGCTACAAGGGGTAGGTGCCGCTGGCGTCGGTCTACCCGCTCGTCTCCGCGCGGGCGGTGGCCCGGCCGTTCACGTACGAGGTTCCCGAGGGCACCGAGCCCGGCTCCGTGGTCGCGGTCCGGTTCGGGCGCGCGAAGCGGCGCGGGATCGTGACGGAGGTCGGAGTCGAGGCCCCCGCGGGCGTCGACGTCGCGCCCGTCGAAGGCGTCGTCGACGCGATTCCGCCCGCGCTCGTCGACCTCGCGCTGTGGCTGGCCGGCTACTACGGCTCGACGCCGGCGCGGGCGCTGGAGCTCGTCGCTCCCCGCTCGCCGAAGCGCAGGAAGGAACAGCCCCCCGCGGCCGAGGTCCACTCGCTTCCCGGCGAGTCCGAGCCGGCGAAGCTGACCGCCTCGCAGAGCGACGCGCTGAGCCGCATCGTCGCCGCGCTCGACGGCGGCGGCGGCGGCTCCTTCCTGCTCCACGGCGAGACCGGCAGCGGCAAGACGGAGGTGTACCTCCAGGCCTGCGCAGCTGTGCTCGCGCACGGGCGTTCCGCGATCGTGCTCGTCCCCGAGATCGCGCTGACGCCGCAGACCGTGGGGCGCTTCCGTGCCCGCTTCGGCGAGCAGGTCGCCCTCGTGCATTCGGGCCTCACGGAGGCCGCCCGCCGTGACGAGCGGCAACGCGTCCAGTCCGGTGCGGCACGTGTGGTCGTGGGCGCCCGCTCCGCCGTGTTCGCGCCGGCGCGCGACCTCGGCTTGATCTGCGTCGACGAGGAGCACGACGCGTCCTACAAGCAGGAGTCGGATCCGCGCTACGACGCGCGCACCGTCGCCGCGAAGCGGGCCGCGCTCGAGGGCGCGGTCGCGCTGTTCGGGAGCGCGACGCCGCGGCCGGAGAGCTGGGAGCGGCTGCGGCGGATCGAGCTCGGGGGACGCCTGTCGGGCTCGCTGCCGCCGGTGGAGGTCGTCGACCTGCGGCGGCAGGCCGGCTACCCGCTCTCGGCGCCGCTGCTGGAGCAACTCGGCCGGATCGCCGAAGGCGACGGCAAGGCGATCCTGCTGCTGAACCGGCGAGGAATCGCGCCGGCCCTCCACTGTCGCGCCTGCGGGGCGACGATCCGCTGCCCGCACTGCGACGTCTCGCTCGTCCTCCACGGCGACGGCTCGCTCCGCTGCCACCACTGCGGCCACGCGGACCCGGCGCCCAGGGCCTGTCCCGCGTGCCGCTCACCGGAGCTCGCGAGGATCGGTGCCGGTACCCAACGGCTCGAGCGCGAGCTGGGCAGGCGGCTCCCCGAGCTCGAGCTGATCAGGATCGACGCCGACACGGTCGATCGGCCCGAGGCGCTCAGCGACGCACTGCGGCGGTTCGCGGCGGCCGACCGGGCGGTGCTCCTCGGCACGCAGATGGTCGCGAAGGGCCACCATTTCGCGGGCGTAGCGCTCGCGGCCGTCGTCGACGCCGACACCGGCCTCGGGATGCCCGACTTCCGCGCGGAGGAGCGCACGTTCCAGCTCGTGACTCAACTCGCCGGCCGAAGCGGGCGCGACGCGCCCGGACGCGTGCTCGTGCAGACCTTCCAGCCAGACGCACGACCGATCGTGCTCGCCGCGCGCCACGACGTCACCCGCTTCCTCGCCGACGAGCTCGAGCGGCGGCGGGAGCTCGGCTACCCGCCGTTCCGTCACCTCGTCCGGATCGTCGTCTCGGGAACGGGCGCCGACCCGGCGACGGCGCTCTCGGAGCTCGGCGCCGAGCTCGGGCGCGCCGGCCACGCCGAGCTGCTCGGGCCGGCTCCGCTCCTGCGGCTGCGGGGCCGGGAGCGGGCGCAGCTGGTGGCGAAGACCGACCAGCCGGGTGCCTTCGCGGCGGCGGCCGGCAGGCTGCTCAGCGCGGCAGCGCCGGCGATGCGCAAGGCGGGTCTGGCGGTCGTTGTGGACGTGGACCCGCAGTCGCTCTGATCCCTACACTCAGACGCGATGGACAACGAGGCCGGTCAGGTCAGGAACGAGAAGCTCGACCCCGAGCGCGAGGCGCGGCGGCGCGTTGCGCTCGCGCAGATCCGCCAGTACGGGGACCCGGTGCTGAAGATGCGCGCGAACGAGGTCGAGGCCTTCGACGGCGACCTCGCGACGCTTGTCGAGCGCATGAAGTCGCTGATGCAGGACGCCAACGGCGTCGGGCTCGCGGCGAACCAGGTCGGCGTCCTGCGGCGCGTGGTGGTGATGCAGCTCGGCGAAGAAAACCCGATCGTGCTCGTGAACCCCGTCATCCGGGAGACTTCGGACGACCTCTGCACGGACGACGAGGGGTGCCTGTCCCTCCAGGGCGTGACGGTGCCGGTCGAGCGCCGGCTCCGGCTGACCGTGGAAGCGGTCGATGAGAACGGCAACGACGTCAGCTACCAGCTCGAGGGCCTCGGCGCGCGCGTCTTGCAGCACGAGATCGACCACCTCGACGGCGTCCTCATCCTCGAGCGGACGACCGACGACGCCCGTCGCGCCGCCCTAGCGGTCCTCAGACCGCGCATCGCCATCGCCCCGTCGTAGTGGCCCGGATCGGCGTCGCCGCCACCGCGGCGTTCGGCGCGGACGTGCTCGAGCGGCTCGCCGACCGCCACGACGTCGCCTTCCTGCTCAGCCGGCCCGACCGGCCGGCGGGCCGCGGCCGCAAGACGACTCCCCCGCCGGCGAAGGTCGTCGCGGAGCGGCTCGGCATCCGCGTGCTCCAGCCTGGCCGCCCCGCGGAGGCCGACCTCGACGCCGAGGCGATCGTGCTGGTGGCGTACGGCGCGCTGATCCCGCGCGAGCTGCTCGCGCGCCACCACTGGCTCAACGTGCATCCGTCGTTGCTGCCGCGGTGGCGAGGGGCGGCACCGGTGGAGCGGGCGATCATGGCCGGTGACGAGGAGACGGGCGTGACCGTGATCCGGCTCGCGGAAGAGCTGGACGCGGGGCCGATCGGGGCGCAGGCGGCGTTTGCGATCCGCCCGGACGACGACGCCGGCGCCGTCTATGCGCGGGCGGCCGAGCTCGCGCCGGATCTCCTCGAGGCAGCGACGTCGTTCACCCCGCAGCAGGGCGAGGCGACGTACGCCGAGAAGATCGGCCCGGCCGACCGCGAGCTGGACTGGTCGCGGCCGGCGAAGGAGCTGCACGACCGGATCCGCGCGCTGTCGCCGCACATCGGCGCGCGCGGCGAGGTCGAGGGCCGCAGGGTGATCGTCTGGAGCTCCCGCCTGGACGGCGACCGGCTCGAGCTCCTCGAGGTCCAGCCGGCGGGCGGCAAGCGCATGTCGTACGACGCCTGGCTGCGCGGCCTACGCTCCTGACCGTGGGCTGGCACGACTGGATCCGCGGGCTCGAGATCGAGCCGTCGCTGTACGCGGCCGACTTCGCACGGCTCGGCGAGCAGATCGAGGCGTTGCTCGACGCCGGCGCGCGCGTCTTCCACTACGACGTCGGTGACGGGCATTTCGTCGAGCCGATCACGATCGGGCCGATCGTGATCGAGTCGATCGCCGACGTCGTCCACGGCCGCGGCGCGGTGCTCGACTGCCACCTGATGGTCGACAACCCGGAACGGCACATCCCGCAGGTCGCGCGTGCCGGCGGCGACAGCGTCACGTTCCACGTCGAGGTCACGGACAACCCCGGGTCGCTGATCGAGCTCGCACGGAGCCACGAGCTCGGCGTCGGCGTCGCCTTCAAGCCGAAGACCGCCGTCGAGGACGCGGCTCGAGCGGCCGCGGGCGCCGACATCGCGCTCTGCATGAGCATCGAGCCCGGCTACTCGGGACAGGCGTTCATGCCCGAGGCGCTCGACCGGATCGCGCGCCTTCGCGAGCTGCTGCCGCTGACGCCGATTCAGGTCGACGGCGGGATCGGCCCGGACACGATCGGGCCGGCATGCGAGGCCGGCGCGAGCCTCTTCGTCGCGGGAACCTCGATCTTCGGTCAGGGCGACGTCGCAGCCGCGTACGCCGGCCTCGTCGAGCTCGCCCGGTGACCCTCGAGCGAGCGCTCGAGCTGGCCGAGCGCGGCCGCGGGACGACGCACCCGAACCCGATCGTCGGTGCGGTCGTCGTTCGCGACGGCGAGGTGGTCGGTGAGGGGTGGCACGAGCGCAAGGGCGACCCGCACGCCGAGGTGATCGCGCTCGAAGCCGCGGGCGAGCAGGCCCGTGGGGCGACGCTCTTCGTGACGATGGAGCCCTGCGCCCACCACGGCTCGACGCCGCCGTGCGCCGAAGCGGTGCTCTCCGCCGGGATCACGCGTGTCGTCGCGGCCTCGCTCGACCCGAATCCCGAGGCTCGGGGCGGCCTCGAGGTGCTGCGGGCAGCGGGGGTCGACGCGCAGCTCGAAGACCGCTTCGAGGCGCGCGCGCAGAACGAGGCCTGGCGGACGTGGGTCGCGCAGGGACGGCCGTTCGTGACGTACAAGGTCGCGGTCACGCTCGACGGCCGCGTGGCGCTTCCCGGCGAGCGCTGGGTCAGCGGCGCGGAGTCGCGCCACCTGGTCCACGAGGTTCGCGCGGCCTCCGACGCCGTCGGCGTCGGGATGGGGACGGTGCGCGCTGACGATCCGCGCCTGGACGCCCGTGGCGTCGACGCGCCGAGGCAGCCGCGCCGGCTCGCGTTCGGACGCGGCCCGCTGCCCGACGGCTCCGAGCTCGAGCTCCGGAGCGGCCCCCTTCGCGAGGAGCTCGCCGCGCTGGCAGGGGAGGGCGTGCAGTCGCTCCTGCTCGAAGGCGGACCGACGCTCGCGGGTGCGTTCTTCGCCGCGGGCGTCGTCGACAAGCTGCTCGTCTTCGTCGCTCCGACACTCGCAGGCACAAGGCCGGGCGCGTTCGACCACCTCGAGATACCGGCTACCCTCCGGCGTTTGACGGCCCGCCGTGTCGGTGAGGACGTCCTTCTGAGCGCCTATGTCAACGAACCCTGACCGCATCGTCACCCTGATCTCACACTGGCTCGGCGGGCACCTCGCAACGGATGAGCTGAGGCGGCGGATCGACGAGGTCGGGACGGCCGACCTCGAGCCCGGTCCCGCCGAGGCCGTAGAGGAGCTTCGCCAGGAGCTCGCGCAGGCCGAGAACGGCGGGCGCGGCCACCTCGAGATGGTGGCGCGCGAGACGCTCGAAGCCGTAGCACTGGGCTAGCGTTCAAAGCATGTTCACCGGAATCGTCCGCGAGCGTGGGCGTGTGGTGCGCGCCGACGGCGGGCCCGACGGTCTCGCGCTGGAGCTCGAGGCGCCCGATACGGCCGCCCTGAGCGCGATCGGGGACTCGGTGTCGATCGCCGGCGCCTGCCTCACGGTCACGTCGGTGGCCGACGGACGCATGAGCTTCCACGCCGTTCCCGAGACGATCGAGCGGAGCTCGCTCGGCCGCCTGCAGGCCGGCGAGGACGTCAACGTCGAGCCGGCGCTCCGCGTCGGCGACCCGCTCGGAGGTCACTACGTCCAGGGCCACGTCGACGCCGTCGGCGCCGTGCGCGCCCTCGACCCGGAAGGGGAGGGAGCCCGCCTCTGGGTGGACGCGCCACCGGAGGTGCTCCGCTACTGCGTCGACAAGGGCTCGATCGCGGTCGAGGGCGTGTCGCTCACGATCGCGGGCCTGGACGCGGAGGGGTTCGCGATCGCGCTGGTCCCGCACACGCTGGAGGCCACGACGCTCGGCGCGCTCGTGCCCGGCGATCCCGTGAACCTGGAGGTCGACGTGCTCGCGAAGTACGTGGAAAAGCTCGTGGCCGGCGACGGCGGGGGTACGATCAGACGAGCATGACGTCCACCGTGACGCCACAGACACGTGCGCCTTTCGCCACCGTCGAGGAGGCGATCGAGGACATCCGCGAGGGGAAGTTCGTGGTCGTCGTGGACGCGGCCGACCGCGAGAACGAGGGCGACCTCACGATCGCGGCCCAGTTCGCCACACCCGAGGCAATCAACTTCATGGCCATGCACGCGCGCGGCCTGATCTGCCTGTGCCTGACCGAGGAGCGCTGCGACGAGCTCGGCCTGCGGCAGATGACCGACCGGAACGAAACGCCGTACGGCACCGCGTTCACGGTTTCGGTGGAGGCGCGCGAGGGCGTTACAACCGGAATCTCGGCGCACGATCGCTCACACACGATCCAGGTCGCGATCGATCCGAGCAAGGGCGCCGACGCGCTCGTCCAGCCCGGCCACGTCTTCCCGCTCCGTGCCAAGCCCGGCGGCGTCCTGAGGCGCGCGGGCCAGACCGAGGCCGCCGTCGACCTCGCCCGGCTGGCGGGCCTGAATCCGGCCGGCGTGGTCTGCGAGATCATGAACGAGGACGGGACGATGGCGCGCGTCGGCGACCTGATCCCGTACTGCGAGCGTCACGACGTCAAGCTGGTCACCGTCGCCGACCTGATCGAGTACCGGCGCCGCACCGAGAAGCTCGTCGAGCGGATGACCTCCGTCCGCCTGCCGACGGGGTACGGCGAGTTCACCGCGGTCGCCTTCCGCGAAACCCTCACCGGCAAGCACCACGTCGCGCTCGTGCGCGGCGACGTCGACGGGGCGGAGGACGTGCTGGTGCGCGTGCACTCGGAGTGCCTGACGGGCGACGTCTTCCACTCGCTCCGCTGCGACTGCGGCGAGCAGCTCGCGCGGGCGCTTCAGCGGATCGCCGGAGAGGATCGCGGCGTCCTGCTCTACATGGCCCAGGAGGGCCGCGGGATCGGGCTCCTGAACAAGCTCAAGGCCTACGAGCTGCAGGAGAACGGTCTCGACACCGTGGAAGCGAACCTCGAGCTCGGCCTCCCGATCGACGCGCGCGAGTACGGGATCGGCTCGCAGATCCTGGCCGACCTGGGGCTCTCGACGATCCGGATCCTGACGAACAACCCGAAGAAGCTGAGCGGGATCGAGGGCTTCGGGCTGACCGTCGTGGAGCAAGTGCCGATCGAGGTGCAGCCGAACGCGGAGAACCAGCGCTACCTCGAGGCGAAGCGCGACAAGCTCGGCCACCGATTGCACCACCAGGACGTCAAGTTCGACGCGGAGAGCGAGTGAGTCCGACCGGTCGGGTCGTTAGAACTTCGGCGAGGTGTCGGTGAGCGATCGGTTCGAGGAGCTGCGGCGCACGTTCGACGAGGACGCGCCGAACGACGTCGACGACCACGACCTGCACGAGGAGGCGAGCGAGGACGTCCTCAGCGCGCTCGCCGAGCCGGAGGAGGTCGCGGTCGAGGAGCCGGAGGCCGAAGCGGAGCCGGCGCCCGAGCGCGAGGCCGAGCCCGAGCCGGTCGCCGAGCATGCCCCGCCGGGCTTTCATGTTCCCGACGGCTATTCGGCGCTCGAGGGCTCTCCCAGCGGCGACGGCCGCGCGGTCGGCGTCGTCGTCAGCCGCTTCAACGGCGACATCACCAACCGCCTGCTCGCTCGGGCGCTGACCGCGCTCGAGGAGCAGGGTGTCGCGCGCGACGCCGTCACGGTCGTTCCCGTTCCGGGCGCGTTCGAGCTGCCGCTGGCCGCGATGGCCCTAGCGAAGACGCGGAGCTATGCGTGCATCGTGGCGCTCGGCTGCGTCATCCGCGGCGAGACGGCCCACTTCGAGTACGTGGCGGGCGAGGCCGCGAGCGGCCTGCAGCTCGCCGCGCTCGAGACGGGCGTGCCGGTCGCCTTCGGCGTACTTACGTGCGAGAACGTCGAGCAGGCCGAGGCGCGGATCGAGCGAGCCGCCGACGCCGCCCGCGGCGCGCTCGAGATGGCCGACCTGTTCGGGCAGATGCGCGCTCAGGCGCGCTGAGGGTTTCCCCAATCGGTTAGCTACACTGGCGCGTCCCATGGCCAAGGTATGCGCAGTTTGCGGGAAGAAGCCGTCCTTCGGGAACAGCCGAAGCCACTCGATGGTGGCGACGAAGCGGCGCTTCAACCCGAATCTCCAGCGCGTCCGCGTGCTGCTCGGCGGCAAGCCGACCCGCGCGTACGTCTGCACACGCTGCCTCAAGGCCGGCAAGGTCCAAAAGGCTGTTTAGCGCTCATAGCGTAAGAATCAGCGTGTGAGCGACCACGACGTCGCCCTCGCGGTTTCTCGGGCCGCGCTCGGCTCGCTGGAGCGGAACCGGCGCCGGATCGACGACCTGAACGTCTATCCCGTTCCCGACGGCGATACGGGCACGAACATGACGCTGACCGTCCGCGCGGTCGTGGAGACGCTCGAGCGCGAAGGCGATCCCGCCGCCGACCGAGCGTCGGTCGCGAGGTTCGTCGCCCGTGCTGCCCTGCTCGGCGGCCGCGGGAACTCGGGCGTGATCCTCTCGGTGATCGTTCGCGGCGTCACGGACGTGCTCGGCGAGGCAGACACGATCGACGCGAAAGCGATCGCGGCGGCGCTTCGCTCCGCGAGCGACCTGGCGTACTCGAAGGTGAGCAATCCCGTCGAGGGGACGATGCTGACCGCGACTCGCGTCCTTGCCGAGACGGCGGAGGGCGCGGGCGACGTCGAGCTGCCCGACCTGCTGCGCCTGCTCGTCGAGCGAGGCGACGCGGCGGTCCTACGCACGCAGGAGCAGCTGGACGTCCTTCGCGACGCGGGGGTCGTCGACGCCGGAGCGGCCGGCCTGCTCGAGGCCGTCCGCGGGATCGCGTCGCACGTGACCGGCGAGCCGCTCCCCGAGGCTCCCGAGGAGGAGCTCGCCGGAATCCGGTCGGCACACCAGGAGCTGTCTCGATTCCGCTACTGCACCGGCTTCGTCGTCGAGGGCGAGCGCCTCGACGCGGAGCTGCTCGAACGGGAGCTGGCGCCGCTCGGCGACTCGCTGCTGGTCGTCGGCGACGAGACGGCTCTCAAGGTGCACGTCCACACCGACGACCCCGGTCGGGCGCTCCAGCTCGCCACCGCGGTCGGGGTCGTCGAGGCGGTGGAGGTCGCGAACATGCACCGGCAGACCACGGAGCGCGAGGACCGGCTGCTCGATTCGGCCGAGACGACGGCGACGGCGCTCGTGGCGGTGTCGGTCGGCGAGGGTAACCGGCGGCTGTTCGAGTCGTCGGGGGCGACGGTTGTGGACGGCGGCGAGACGATGAACCCGTCCACCGAGGCGCTCCTGCGTGCAATCGAGGCTGCGCCCGGCGGCGAGGTGGTCGTGCTGCCCAACAACCCGAACGTCTTCATGGCCGCCGACGAGGCCGCCTCGCTCGCGGCCAAGCCGGTCCACGTCGTCCGCTCCGGCTCGATCCAGGCGGGTCTCGCCGCCGCGATCGTGCACGACGCCTCCCGTCCCGGCGAGGAAGACGCGGCCGAGCTGGCCGAGGCGGTCGAGGAGGTCGCGGTCGGCGCCGTCACCGTCGCGTCGCGCCCGGTCGAGGGCGTCGCCGAGGAAGGCGACTTCCTGGGCCTGGTCGGGCGCGAGCCGGTCGTCGGCGGCAAGGAGCTGGCGGAGGTCGCGGAACAGGTCGTCGAAGCGCTGCTCGACGAGCCGCACGATCTCCTGACCGTGCTCACGGGCGCCGACGACTCCGAGCTCGACGGGCTGCTCGAGCGGCTCGGGAGCCGCTGGCCGGAGCTCGAGGTCCACGTCCACGACGGCGGGCAACCCCACTACCGGCTGCTGCTCTCCGCCGAGTAGGAACCCGCGCGCCGGGGGCGTAAGGTTCGTCCGTGGTAGCGGTCGCGCGAATCCGGGTCGCCCTGGTGGAGGACAACGACGTCTTCCGCGAGGCGCTCGAGCTGCTTCTCGGCCTGCGCCCCGAGATCCAGATCGTCGCCGCGCTCGGCGACGGCTACGACGTCGTCGACGTCTGCCGGCGCCTCGAGCCGGACGTCGTCGTCATGGACTACCGGCTGCCCGGCCTCGACGGCGTGCAGGCCACCGCG
>DATFQE010000230.1:0-6581 GCA_035264445.1 Gaiellaceae bacterium
GATCGCCTGGGATCTCGTCAACGGCGGCGTCAAGACCATCGGCGCCAAGACCGTGATCCTCTGCACCGGCGGCGCCGGCCGGCTCTACGTCGGCACGACGAACGCGTACTCGTGCACCGGCGACGGGATGGCGCTCGCGGCCCGCGCGGGCGTGCCGCTCAAGGACATGGAGATGATGCAGTTCCACCCGACGACGCTGTCACCGACCGGGATCCTGATCACCGAGGGCTGCCGCGGCGAGGGGGCGTACCTCCTCAACTCCGAGGGCGAGCGCTTCCTCAAGGACTATGCGCCGAACGCGATGGAGCTCGCCAGCCGCGATGTCATCTCGCGGGCCGAGCAGACGGAGATCGACCAGGGGCGAGGGCTCGACGGCAGTGTCCTGCTCGACCTGAGGCACCTGGGCGCCGAGCGCATCATCGAAAGGCTCCACGGCACGCGTGAGCTCTCGATGACGTACGCGCTCGTCGATCCGATTCACGAGCCGATTCCCGTCCGGCCCGGCGCGCACTACCACATGGGCGGAGTCGACACCGACGTCTGGGGCCAGACCGAGCTGACCGGCCTCTACGCCGCGGGCGAGTGCGCATGCGTCTCGGTGCACGGCGCGAACCGCCTGGGCGGCAATGCCCTGATGGAGACGATCACGTTCGGCCGTCGCGTCGGGCAGCACGCGGCGGACTGGGCGCTGACCCATACGACGGTCGCGGTTCCCGAGTCGCAGCAGACGGATGCCGAACGCGAGCTCGAGGTACTGATGGACCGCACCAAGGGCGAGCGGCCGTGGGCGATCCGCGACGAGCTCGCCTCGACGATGCACGAGAACTTCGGGGTCTTTCGGCGCGAGGACCAGATGAAGAAGCAGGGCGACATCGTGGCCGGCCTCCGGGAGCGCTACGCGAACGTGCTCGTCGACGACAAGGGAACCCTCTTCAACAACGACGTCACGCAGGCGCTCGAGCTCGGGTTCCTGCTCGATCTCGCGGAGTGCATGATCCCCGCCGGGATCGAGCGGCGAGAGAGCCGCGGAGCCCACGCGCGCCCGTACGACTACCCCGAGCGCGACGACGAGCACTACCTCAAGCACACGCTGACGAGGCTGGTTGACGGCAGGGTCGAGCTTGACTGGAAGAGCGTCACGATCACCCGCTTCCCGCCACAGGAGAGGAAGTACTGATGACGGTGACCCCCGAAGCCACGACCGAGGCCGCCACAATGGAGGTGCGCCTCAAGGTCTGGCGCTACGACTCGCGCACGGGCGACCGCAAGCTCGAGGATTTCGAGGTCGAGGCGCCCGAATGGGCGTGCCTGCTCGACGTGCTCGACATCATCAAGGACAAGCACGACGGGACGCTCGCGTTCCGCAAGAGCTGCCGGATGATGATCTGCGGCTCGTGCGGGATGCGGATGGACGGCCGCGCCGTGCTCGCCTGCAAGGAGCGGATGGCGCCGATCGTCGAGGCCGGCCGGGTGCCCGTGATCTCGGCGATGGGAAACCTCCCGATCGTCAAGGACCTCGTCGTCGACATGGCGCCTTTCTGGGGGAAGATCCGCGCGGTCAAGCCGTGGCTCGACCCCGGGTACGACGAGATCTCCGAGAAGGAGCGAATCGCGTCGCAGCAGCAGATGAACGCGATCGCCAAGGAGTCGCTCTGCATCATGTGCGGCTGCTGCGTCAGCGAGTGCAACTCGATGGAGGCGGATCCGGCGTTCCTCGGTCCCGCGGCGCTCGCGAAGGGCTTCCGCTTCGTCGGCGACCCGCGCGAGGGCACGCAGGTCGAGCGGCTCGTCGAGCTCAACGGCGAGCACGGGATCTGGGACTGCACCCGCTGCTACTTCTGCAACGAACGCTGCCCGAAGGGCGTCGATCCACGCGACGCGATCGCCAAGCTGGGCGCCGAGTCGATCGAGCAGGGCATCGACCACGACATGGGCGCGAAGCACGCCAACTGGTTCGTCCGCTCGGCGATGACGACCGGGTGGCTGCGCGAGACCGAGCTCGTTCCGAAGACCCAGGGCATCGTGTCCGCGATCAAGCAGACCGGCTTCGCGCTCGGGCTGGCCCGTAAGGGGAAGGTGCCGCCGCCGTTCCCGCCGCATGTCGCGGACAAGGTCGAGGAGGCGCGCGGGCTCTGGGACCTGGTGCGGACGCGCGGCGTGAGGGGCGCGGACGGGATCATCCAGATGGAGCCCGCGCTCGCACGGATCGAGCACGGCGAGGAGCACGGCGCGCGCCGCGACAGCCCCGAGCTCACGCCCGGCGAAGAGCCGCCGGCGGCCGAGGGCTGATGCAGAGGGTCGCCTACTACAAGGGTTGTCTCGCGTCGCTGTCGGCGAAGGAGCTCGACATCTCGACGCAGGCGCTGGCACCGAAGGTCGGGCTGGAGCTGGACGAGCTGGAGGCCGTCACGTGCTGCGGTGCCGGCGACATCCACGAGGCAGAGCCCGACTACTACCTGCACCTCAACGCGCGAATCCTCGCCTACGCCGAGTCGACCGGCTCGGACACGCTGATGACCGTCTGCAACGTCTGCACGCTCAACCTGCGCCAGGCGAACTTCGCGCTGCAGAACGACGAGGCGCTCCTCGCGCGCGTGAACGAGAACCTGGAGGCGGTCGGCGCGCCGCGATATTCGGGCGCGGTCGAGGTCAAGCACCTGCTCTGGATGATCGCCGAGGGCGACGGCTTCGAGCAGCTCAAGGCGGCGGCGCACAAAGGGTTGAAGGGGCTCAAGGTCGCGCCGTTCTACGGCTGTCAGATCCTGCGTCCCTCCAAGCTGCTCGGCTTCGACGACCCCGATCGCCCGCATTCGCTCGAGGCGATCATCGAGGCGTGCGGCGGCGAGGCGATCGACTACCCCGCCAAGATCAAGTGCTGCGGGTTTCCGATCATCCAGGCGCGCGAGGAGACCGCCCTCGGCGAGCTGATCCAGCCGCTCGAGCAGGCGACCGAGGCGGGAGCCGACGCGATGGTCACGCCGTGCCCGCTCTGCCACCTCTCGCTCGACGCCTGGCAGTCGAAGCTGAAGGCGGCGACGGGCAAGGACTTTCAGCTGCCGATCCTCCACCTCTCGCAGCTGATCGGCGTCGCCGCCGGGCTCGAGGACTCCGAGCTCCGGTTCCGGCGCCACGTGGTCTCCGTCGACCCGGTCGAACAAAAATTGCAGGTCTAGCGGCACGGCTCGCAGGCGCGGCGGCCGCCGCAGTCGCCTGGGGCTGGTTCGAGGCCGGCTGGGTGCGGCTCCGAACCGTCGACGTCGTTCTGGAGCGGCTCTCGCAGGAGCTCGACGGCCTGCGTATCGTCCATCTCTCCGACTTCCATCTGGGGCTGCCGTCGCGCGGCGCCGTCGCGGTCGAGCGCGCGGTCGAATGGACCGCCGAGCGGAAGCCCGACCTCATCTGCGTCAGCGGCGACCTGCTCTCGCGCCGCTCCGGGGAGGCGCGTCTCCGCACGCTGCTCGCGAGGCTGCCGCAGCCCGCCTTCGCGATCCTCGGCAACCACGACTTCGCCATCTCGCGCGATCCCTTCTCCGAGCCGACCGGCATCACCGACCTGGCGCCGGTCCGTCTGCTCTCCGACGCGAGCGAGACGATCGAGCTGCGCGGGAAGCGCGTCCACGTGGCCGGCTCCGATCCCCGCGCGCGCTGGTCGCGCAAGCGCAGGCGTCCCGCCGAGCTGGCCGTGCGCGATACCGACCTCAGCATCCTCCTGTGCCACTACCCCAACGCGATCGACTCGCTGCCCGCGGGAGCCTTCGACCTCGTTCTCGCGGGCCACATGCACGACGGACAGATCAGCATCCCGCTGCCCGGCACGAAGCTCCGGCTCGCACACCCGCGGGCGCGTTACACGAGCGGGCTCTACCGGCGGCCGGGCGCCGTGCTCCACGTGTCGCCCGGCCTGGGGACGACGTTCGTGCCGTTCCGGTTCTTCGCCCGGCCCGAGGCGACGGAGCTCGTCCTCCGCTCTACCATCCGAGCATGACCGCTCGTGTGACCGGGCTCACCGGAGCGACGCTCGTCACGGCTCCATCTGTCTGCCACGGCTGCATCTGGTGGCAGTCGCAGCGCGACGGCGTCGCCAACAAGAGCCGCTGGATCGAGAAAGCCGAGGACGAGTGGGGCGCGTGGGGGACGATCTACTACGACGACGACGGCCGTGTGCTCGGGTCGATGCAGTACGGACCCGCGGCGCTCTTCCCGCGCGCCTGGGAGTTACCCGCAGGACCGCCTTCCGACGAGGCCGTCCTGATCACCTGCGCCTACCTCGTCGACGTCGAGAAGCCCTGGGTGATGCAGTCGCTCTTTCTGTCGGCGATCGGAGACGCGCGCGACCAGCGGGCCGGCGCGCTCGAGACCTTCGCGTACCGCTACCCGGGCGACGAGCCGCTCAGGGAGCGGTTCCAGGTGCACAAGACGATCTTCCCGCGCGACTTCCTGGCCGACTTCGGTTTCCGAACCGTGCGAACGGCAGGCCGTGTGGAGCTGGTGCGCCTCGAGCTCGGGGGCCTGCAGCCGGTGGTCGAGGGGAAGCGCGCGAAAGTCCTGCGGGTCGTGAAGGAGGCCTTCCAGCCGGCCCCCGTGCCGCAGCGACCCTAGGCGCCTTCACGGTTCGCTTCTTCGCCGAAAACTGTCCAAACCTACCGTCAACCCTTGACTAAGCTTCCTTTTCATGTAATACACCAGAGGTAGCGGCGTGGCGTACGGGGGTGCGCCTGGGGAGGAACAACTTGCGGCGGTTTGATCCATTCCCGGCGGACGTGGGGAACGCCGGGGCAACCAAAGAAGACTGGCGCAGCGACGCCGTGGTTGCGCTCGGCGCGTTCGCCAAGCGCGGCCTCGACGTGGTTGCCGCGTCGATGCTGCTGGTCCTCCTGTCGCCGTTGATCGCGCTGGTCGCCGTTGCGATCAGGCTCGACAGCCGTGGGCCGGCGTTCTTCCGCTGCCGGCGAGTGGGGTACGGCGGTCGGCAGTTCGGCATGCTCAAGTTCAGGAAGATGGTCCACGACGCTCGCGGCGGCGCGCTCACAGCTCCCGAGGACGATCGCTTCACCCGATTCGGGCGCGTGCTCGCGAAGACGAAGCTCGACGAGATCCCCCAGCTGTGGAACGTGCTGAAGGGAGACATGAGCCTGGTCGGGCCGCGTCCGGAGGATGCCGGCTTCGTCGAGCTCCGTGCGCAGGAGTATCGGCAGATCCTGCGCGTTCGCCCAGGGGTCACGGGGCTTTCGCAGCTCGCGTTTGCGCGTGAGAGCGAAATCCTCGATCCGAACGACCGGCGCGGTCACTACGTCTCCAAGCTCCTGCCGGCGAAGACGCGCATCGATTGCCTGTACGTCAGTCGCCGCACGATCGGGATGGACCTCAAGATCCTGTTGTGGACCGCCGCTGCCGTGCTCCTGCGGCTTGAGGTCGCCGTCCACCGGCAGAGCGGTCGGCTCACCCGGCGACGTGCGCGTGTCGCGCCCGAGGCCCAGCATCGCGGCGCGCTGACGAGCTCATGAGCGGTCACGGCCACGGCAACTAAACGGAGTTCTGGCTCGGGACTCAGGCCGCGAGGGTGTGTCGCCTTAGGAGAGCCTCCGCGATCTGCACGGCGTTGAGCGCGGCGCCCTTGCGCAGGTTGTCGTTCACCGCCCAGATCGCCAGCCCGTTCGGCTCGGTCGGGTCGCGGCGGACGCGTCCGACGAGGACCTCGTCTCGACCCGCGGCCTCGCCGGGGGTGGCGAACTCGGCAAGCACGAGGTTCGGCGCGCCGGCCAGGAGCGCCCGTGCGTGCTCGGGAGACAGGCGGTCTTCGGTCTCGACCCAGATCGCCTGGCTGTGACCGACGAGGACAGGCACGCGAACGCACATCGCCTGGAGAGGCAGGTCGGAGAGGCCGAGGATCTTGCGGGTCTCCGCGCGCAGCTTGAGCTCCTCGTCGAACTCGTCGCCCTCCAGCGACCAGTCCATCGCCAGGTCGGCCTCCATCGGCCGGACGGCGCGAAGCCGCTCGATGCCGGCGTCGCCCGCGCCTGACATCGACTGGTACGTCGCGAGGCGAACGCGCGCGAGACCGACGGCGTCATGCAGTGGCTTCAGCACGCACGTGAGCTGGATCGCGGAGCAGTTCGGGTTGGCGACGATCCGGCCGCCGTCGAGCGCGTCGTCGTTGACGCCCGGGACGATCAGCGGGATTCCCTCGGCCAGCCGGAACGCGTCGGACTTGTCGATGCAGGTCGTGCCTGCTTCCGCGGTCGCCGGCACGAGCTGCGAGCTCGGCTCGGTGCCGACGGAGAAGAAGCAGAGGTCGAGCTGCGCCGACGCGAGCGCCTCGGGAGTCGCCTCCGCGACCGTGAGCTCCCCGTCGCCGTAGCGGACGCTGCTCCCGGCAGACCGCGCCGACGCGAACGCCCGCACGTCGTCGAAGCCCCGCTCCGCGAGCAGCTCGAGGGTGACGGTGCCGACGGCGCCGGTCGCCCCGACGACGCCGAGCCGCGTCGTGAGGCCGACTCTATGCATGCGACCGCTCCGCAATCGGGGTGTCGAGCTCGAAGGCGTGATGGAGCGCCGAGACGGCGCGCTCGACCTCGTCCCGT
>DATFQE010000231.1:0-5004 GCA_035264445.1 Gaiellaceae bacterium
CTCCACACCGGTGGCGAGGGAGTAGCGGTGCAGGAGCAGCCGGTACGCGGCGTAGCTGACCGCCGCGTCGCGGGCCGAGCGCACGTCGTCCGCCTGGTGCTTCTCGGTGACGAAGTAGCCGTCGGCCGTCGGGTCGTAGGCCGCCCACGCGTCCCACATCACGGCCGAGAGGTGGAACAGGTTGCGCGCGTGCGTCGTCGGCGCCGGGACGTCGCGCCGGATCGCGTCCAGCAGCGCCTCGTCCCACCGGCGGGCGACGGATCTCCGGGCGGTTGCCGGCGGCGCGCAGTCCTCGACGAGGTAGCTCGAGGGCGAGGTCGCGGCAGGCGGTGTGTCGCGCTCCGGCGGCTCGACGTCGAGCACCTGGTTAGCCGCGACGTCGGCGATCCGCATTTCGCCGCGGCCGGGCACGCGGACGACGAGCTCGCGGACCCTCCTCGCCTCTCCGAGTCCGAAATGGAGCCTGGGATCCTCGGAGGAGAGATAGCTGCTGCCGGATTGCAGCTCCCGGCGGAGCTCGCGGCCGTCGGGCAGGATCGCCGTGACCTCGGTTCCAGGTTCGAAGCCACGGACGGCGACCTCGAGCCAGTTGCCGGTCTGGGCCGAGTTCCTGAGCAGCTCCAGGCGGCCCCCGACCGAGCTCAGCGCGACGTCGACGTCACCGTCGTTGTCGTAGTCGGCGGCTGCGCTGCCTCGTCCGACGGTCGGCGGGATGCTGTCCAGGCCGACCGTGGCGCTCGCATCCTGGAAGCCGACGGGGACATCCTGCGCGGCCCGGCTCTCGAGCACCTGGGTCGGTTCGGCGTCCTTCTTCAAGCTGGTGACCGGTACGGCCCCGTTCGCAAGCACCAGATCGAGATCCGTGTCCAGATCGAGATCCGCCCACGACACGCCCCAACCCGTAAGCCTTCCGTCGAACGCGCCCTCGAACTCCGCCCGCGTGTCCACGAACGATGGCGCGCTCGCCGCGAGCGGCTCGCTCCGGTATGCGGCGTGCATCTGCCGACGCGCGTTGGTGACGAAGAGGTCGTTCCGCCCGTCGCCGTCGTAGTCGGCCGCGGCGATACCCATGCCGGCGTTGGGATCGGCGACGCCCGCGCTCGCGGCGCGCTCGTCGAAGCGGAAGCCGAGGCCCGCGGGATCCACGTCGGCGCCCCCCGGCCAGGGAACGTTCTCGTACAGCCGGTTCGGGTTCGTGTCGTTGGCGACGTACAGGTCCAGGTCGCCGTCGCGGTCGAAGTCGGAGAAGACCGCTCCCAGTCCGTAGGCGAACCGGGCAGCCTCGAGACCGGCCTCGATGCCGACCTCGCGGAACGTCACTCGACCCGTGTCGCTCTCTCCGTTCGAGAGGAAGAGCAGGTCGCGTACGCCCGCGTAGGTGTTCGGGAAGCCCTGCGTCGCGTTCTCCACGGGCGAGTTGAGGTCGGCGTAGCCGGCGACGAACAGGTCCGGCCAGCCGTCCCCGTTCACGTCGCCGACAGCGGCCCCGGTGTGCCAGCCGAAGGCGTCGACTCCGGCGGCCTTCGCGCCCTCCGAGAACGTCCCGTCGCCCTCGTTCCAGAGCAGCGCGCCGTGGCTCGCCGTCGTCACGTAGAGATCGGTCCAGCCGTCGCGGTCGAAGTCGGCTGCGACGCAGCCGCTGCCGCGAACCGCGAGGTCGGCGCCCGACGCGGCGCTGACGTCCACGAACGTACCCTCGACGTTGTGGAAGAGGGCGCTTCGCGGCGGGCCGCCCTGCTTCTCCCAGCGATCGAGCTGGGTCTCCGCGTAGGAGTTCACGAGGTAGAGGTCCAGCCAGCCGTCGCGGTCGTAGTCGATCCAGCAGAGCCCTCCGCCCATCATCGCGACCGGGTCGTTCGACACGCCGAACTGGAAGGCACCTTGGCGAAAGCTCAGGCCTACCTCGCCCGCGACGTCCTCGAGGCGGAGCGCCGCGAGGTCCGGCGTCCCCGGCCGATACGGGCGCGCCTCTGCTGCCGGCGGGCTCGAGCCGCCGTCGGTGAGGACGGCGACGACGGCAGCACCGGCCAGCGCGACCAGGGCGGCCGCGATCGCGAGCGCTATCACCGGCAGCCCCCTGCGCATGGAAGCCATGGTATGCACCTCCCGCCGAGCGGTCGAGAGGGCACGAAGCGCCATATTGCGCGGCAGCGACCGACGATGTAGCTTCAGCGGCGATATCAACCACCGGAGGAGGAATCGAGTGACAAGGTTTGTGGTTGTGCTCGCGGTCGTCGTCGTCGGCGTAGCGACGACCGTGAGCGGGGCCGTCGCAGGAGGTCAGGGGAAAGCGCAGGGCAACACGGACGTCTGCTTCCTGCTCCCCGACCCCAAGACGTCGGTCCGCTGGGAGACGCAGGATCGTCCGGCATTCATCGCTGCTGCCAAGAAGGCCGGGATCTCCTACTCGGTCACCAACGCCGACGGCGATGCTCAGAAGCAGAAGTCGCAGGCCGACCAGTGCCTGGCGAACGGCGGGAAGGTCGTCGTGCTCGTCTCGCTCGACTTCGGCTCCTCGATCGCGATCGAAACGGCGGCGAAAGCCAAGGGCGCAAAGATCATCGAGTACGACCGCCAGGTCGTCGGAGGGAAGGGCGACATCTACATGTCGTTCGAGGGAAAGACCGTCGGCGTTCTCCAGGGCCAGGGCGTGGTCAAGGGCCTGAAGGCGAACGGCAAGTACGACGACGACCCGGTTGTCGCAAGGCTGAACGGCGGCCCGACCGACAACAACTCGTATCTCTTCAAGAGCGGGTACGACAAGGTGCTCAACCCGCTGTTCAAGAACGGGACCTTCAAAAAGGGCCCGAACCAGTTCGTCCCCGGCTGGGACAACCAAAAGGCACGGACGATCTTCGAGCAGATGCTCATCCGGACCGGGAACAAGATCGACGCGGTCGCGGCCGCCAACGACGGCCTCGCGAACGCTGTCGTCACCGCGTTGAAGGCGAAGAAGCTGAAGCCCATCCCGCTGTCCGGTCAGGACGCCACGGAGCTGGGCGTGCAGAACATCATCTCGGGCTGGCAGACGATGACCGTGTGGAAGGATCAGCGGAAGCTTGGGCGGCAGGCCGTCGCGGCGGCCGTCGCCTTCCTGAACAACAGGAAGCCCAAGACGACCGGCACGGTGCCCAACAAGGGCACGCGCATCCCGGCGTACATCATCCCGCCCGTGTACATCGGCAAGAGCAACTACACCACCCTCTTCACGACGGGCTACCTAAAGAAGAGCAACGTCTGTCGCGGCGAGTACAAGAAGTACTGCAAGTAGGACACGAGATCCGGCGGGGGCGCTCCCATGAGCGCCCCCGCCACTCCAAGGAGGCCGGGCCGACGTGACTGAAGCCGTCGCCGAGACGACGCCGACACCCACCGCCGAGACAGCGCCCACGCTCGAGGCGCGCAGCGTCTCCAAGAGCTTCGGCCAGGTCGACGCGCTGACCGACGTCGACTTCGAGGTCCGCTCGGGCGAGGTCATGGCGCTCGTGGGCGACAACGGCGCCGGCAAGTCGACACTGATCAAGTGCATCGCCGGCACGTACTCGCTCGACTCCGGCGAGACCTACTTCGACGGAGAGAAGGTCTCCATCAACGGCCCCAAGGACGCGGCCAGGCTCGGCATCGAGGTCGTCTACCAGGACCTCGCGCTCTGCGACAACCTCGACGTCGTGCAGAACATGTACCTCGGCCGGGAGATCCGCGACCTGTTCCGGCGCCTGAAGGAGGCGCCGATGGAGGCGCGAACGGCCGACACGCTCAAGGGCTTGCGGGTGACGACGATCAGCTCGATCCGTCAACCGGTGGCGAGCCTGTCCGGTGGCCAGCGGCAGTCGGTCGCCATCGGCCGGGCGGTGATGTGGAACTCGCGCGTGGTCATCCTCGACGAGCCGACGGCCGCGCTCGGAGTCGCCCAGACGGAACAGGTGCTCGAGCTGGTGCGGCGGCTCGCCGACCAGGGACTCGCCGTCGTGCTGATCTCACACAACCTGCACGACATCTTCGCGGTCGCCGACCGCATAACGGTGCTCCGTCTCGGGCGCAACGTCGCGGTCTATCAGCGCTCCCAGACGACCCAGCAGGAGGTCGTCCAGGCGATCACGGCCGGCGTACCTACGAAGGTGGCCGGCGTCGAGGACACCGGCGCATGACGACAGTTCCGGCGCACGTCGAGGAGGCGACTCCCGCCGACGACTACAGCCTCGTCGCCATCGCACGCCGGCGATGGGAGGCCCTGAAAGCGGGCGACGTCGGGTCGCTGCCGATCGTGATCGGCCTCGCCCTGATCGTCGTCTTCTTCTATTCGAAGAACGAGAACTTCCTGACGGCCGGCAACTTCACCAACCTGATGACGCAGATGGCGGGCGTGACGACGATCGCCATCGGAGTCGTCTTCGTCCTCCTGCTGGGCGAGATCGACCTCTCGATCGCCTACGTCGCGGGCGTCGCCGGCGTCATCGTCGCCCAGCTGCAGGTGCCTGACGGCCACTGGGAGGTGAAGGGCATCCTCGCGATCGCGATCGCGGTGACGATCACCGCGCTGATCGGAATGGTCCAGGGGTCGTTCGTCGCGTACGTCGGCGTCCCGTCCTTCGTCGTCACCCTGGCCGGCCTGCTCTTCTGGCAGGGCGTGATCCTGTACCGGATCGGCGAGGCCGGCGTGATCATCATCGAGGACACCCGAATCAACGACGTCGCGAACTACTTCTTCTCCGACCGGGCGGGGCTGCTGATCGCGGCGCTCGGCTCGGCGCTCTTCGCGCTCTCGACCCTCGCCGGTGTGGTCAGCCGTCGCCGGCACGGAATCCGGACCGACAACCTCGTCCTGGTCGCGGCCAAGCTCATCTTCGTGGGAGCGGTTCTGTTCGGGGCCGTTATCTGGGCGAACAAGGAGCGCGGCTTCCCGCTCGCCTTCGTGCTCGTGATCATCCTCCTCGTCTTCTGGACGTGGGTCGCCGAGCGGACGACGTTCGGCCGCCACGTCTACGCCGTGGGCGGGAACGCCGA
>DATFQE010000232.1:0-4490 GCA_035264445.1 Gaiellaceae bacterium
CAGCGCAACCGCGTCCGCCGGCTTCCGCCGGCCCGGGGCTGCGCAGGCTGGCGCGCAAGCCTGCAGCGCCGCCGGTCGTTCCCAGCCCTCGGCCTGCCGTGTCCCGTCCGGCTCCGCCTCCGACGAAAGCGCCGGAGACTCCGCCGCCCGCCGCCGAAGGACCGATCGCAGCGACGGCGGTTTCCGAGCCTCCCCGGCCGGCCGTTGCAACCGAGCCGGCGCGCCGCGAGGCGACCCCTCCTACCGCGGCAACCCTGCGAGCTCCGCCGGTGAAGGTGTCTATCCGGCCCCGGGCGACGCCTTCCGCCAGCGCGTCGCCGGGCTCGAAGACGCCGACGCAGTCGGCGATACCGCATCCGTCCCCGGCCGGCCCCGTACCGACGACCCCTCAGCAGCGCGCCCCGCTTCGGCAACTGGCCCGTGCCGCCGCCCGGCTCGTGCCCCGACGGACCGCGGGGCCCGCCCCGGCAGCGACGCTCGCCTCCCGGGAGGCCGAACCGACGGGCGCCCCGAGCTCGCCCGTTGCAAGCACGCCTGCGCCTCCGCGGGCGCCGGTGCGGCTGCTCGCGACGATGAGCGCCGCCACGCCGCGCAGGCTCGACCGTGCGGACGCGCCACAGCGCGCAGGGTCGAAGCCGGCCACCGTGACGGCCCCCCAAGCCGCTCCGTCGCTGCCGCCGCGGGCGACGGCGCGCGCGCAGGCGCCGGCCGTTCCGGCGGTCTCGGTCGCGAGGTCGACCCAGCCTGTCGTGGCGAGAGCGGCGGCGCCGGCCACGCCGCCACGTTCGCCGGCCGCCCCGACGACGTCGACCGAGCCGGTGCTGGCGCGCATGCCGACGGTTCCGTCCGCCGACCCGTCCGGGCCGTCCTACGACCAGATCAGCACTCAGCTGAAGCGGGATCTGCTGCGGCAGCGCGAGCGCATCGGCGACGTTCTCGGAGACCTGCCGTGGGCGTAGGAGACGAGCGCTGATGCCGCAGCGAGAGACGCCCGACCAGCTCGGCAGCCACTACGTCCTCGAGATCGACGACACCGTCGTGGCGTTCTTCAACACGTGCACCGGCCTCCAGGCGGAGTACGAGACCTACACGTATGCCGAAGGGGGCCTGAACACGTTCGTACACCAGCTCAAGGGACCGATCCGTTACGGCAACCTCACGCTCACTCGCGGCATCACGAAGAACAACGAGCTGCTCAAGTGGTTCAAGAGCCCGAAGGAACGCTCGCAGCGTGGGTCGATCACGATCAAGATGCTCGACAACACGCTCGCGGTCGTGAAGACCTGGGCCTTCAGCGCCGCCTGGGCCGTGAGGTACACCGGGCCGAGCCTCGACGTCAGCATGCAGGGAATGGCGATCGAGAGCATCGAGATCGCACACGAGGGCCTGATCGAGGGAGTGAGCTAGGTGGCAACCGCGCCTCCCGCCGGCTTCGAGCGCGCGACACTCGAGATCGAGGGCGGCGGCGCCGCGATCGAGTGCCTGTTCAACCCGACCGAGTACTCGATCTCGAAGACGAACGTGTGGAAGGTGGAGCCGGTCACGGGGTCGGCGCTGCCGCCGCCGCAGTTCACGGGCGGGCTTCCGCGCGAGCTGACCCTCGAGCTGCTGTTCGATACCTCCGACAGCGCGGACAAGGACGTCCGTGAGATCACGGACAAGCTGCTGAAGGCGACCGAGGTGGGGGAGAGCGGCGGCGGGAGGCCGCCCACGATCACCTTCGGCTGGGGTCAGACCGTGAGCTTCAAGGCCGTCGCGCGGCAGCTGACGATTCGCTACACGCTCTTCCGCCCGGACGGGAGCCCGACCCGCGCGCTGGCCCACATGTCGCTGATGCAGGCCGAGAAGGCCCAGGACGGGTCGAGCACCGCGGGCGGCACGCCCGGCGGCGGCAACCCCACGACGAGGGGCATCGACGCGATCAGCTCGCACCTCGTCCGCGACGGCGACAGTCTGCCGTCGATCGCGTTCGCAGCCTACGGCGACGCGACGCTCTGGCGCACGATCGCCGAGGCCAACGAGATCGACGACCCGCTGCGGCTTCCACGCGGCCGTTCCCTCGCAATCCCGAGGCTCGAGTCATGAGCGACGTCGATACGAGCGTGATGCTCGACCTGGTCGAGGTGAAGATCGACAACGTCCCGGTCCACAACCACCTGATTCAGGAGGTTCGCGTCCAGGACAGCCTTTCGCTGCCGACCGCGTTCGGCATTACGTTTGCGCCGCGCGAGATGGCTCGCGGGCTCGACCCGCTGGCCGTCGCCGGCGTCGACCCGAGCATCGGCGCGGAAGTGGCGATCTCGCTCGGTGCTCCGCGCGACAGCAAGAAGCAAAAGCTCGCCGAGGGCGAGATCACCGCGCTCGAACCGAACTTCGCCCCGGAGGGCATCCGCCTCGTGGCCTCGGGCTACGACAAGTCGCATCGGCTGCACCGCAACCGGAAAACGCGGACGTTCCAGAAGATGACGACGTCCGCGATCGTCGAGAAGGTCGTGAAAGAGGCGGGCCTCTCGCCGCGCGTGGAGGCGACCGATACGCAGCACGAGTTCGTGCAGCAGAACAACGAGACCGACTGGGAGTTCCTTCACCGTCTCGCGTCGACGCTGGAGTACGAGACGTTCATGGAGGGCGGAGCCCTGCGCTTCCGCAAGATTCCGGTCCCGTACCAGCCTCCCTCTCAGCCGCTCGAGCTCGAATACGGCGAGAACGCGGCGAATGGCGCGGCCGTACGCCTCCATTCCTTCTATCCCCGCGTGACGGCAGCCCAACAGGTGGAAGAGGTGGTCGTTCGCGGCTGGGATCCGAAGAGGAAGCAGGCGATCGTGGGCAAGGCGCCGGTCGAGCAGCGCGGCTCGAAGATCGGGATCAACAGGCGCGAAGCCCTCAAGCCCTTCCCACGCGGCGTCGTGTCCGTGGCCGATGCTCCCGTCGCCGCCGTCGAAGACGCCCGCGGTCTCGCGAGCAGCATCGCCTCGTACCTCGGGCATGGATTCGTCACTGCGTTCGGCGCCTGCGAAGGGAACCCGCGAGTGAAGGCGGGAGCGGCGCTCAAGATCAAGGGGCTGGGAGCCGAGTTCAGCGGCACGTACCGCTGCTCGGCGACCACACACGTCTACGGAGGGGGCTACAGCACGACCTTCGAGGTGCTCGGCCGCTCGCCGCGAGATCTGCTCGATCTCGCCCGCCCCGTGGCGCGGAACACGTGGGGCGACACGCTGGTCGTCGGCGTCGTCACGAACAACGACGATCCGGAAAAGCTCGCGCGGGTGCGCGTCAAGTACCCGACGCTCGACGACGAGAACGAGGGCGCATGGGCACGCGTCGTCGCCGTCGGAGCAGGCCCCCAGCGCGGCCAGCTGATGCTTCCGCAGGTGGGCGACGAGGTCCTCGTCGGGTTCGAGGGCGGCAACCCACACCGTCCCTACGTCCTCGGCGCGCTCTGGAACGGCAAGGACAAGCCCAAGACCGAGCACTGGGACCCGAAGGGAACGGGCCAGCCCGACGGCTCCTACGTCCTCCGCAGCCCGAGGCATATCGACATCGCCGCCGTGGAGGAGGTCGTGATCAAGGCCGACAAGGACATGACGGTCGAGGTCAAAGGCAAGTCGACCGAGACCGTCGAGAAGACCCAGGAGATGACGGTCAAGCAGTCGTTCAAGCTCGATGCCGCCACCGAGCTCACGCTCGTCTGCGGCAGAGCCAAGATCGTGCTCAAGCAGGACGGCACGGTCAACATCGAAGGCGGCAACGTCACCGTCAGCGGCCAGATGGGCACCACGGTCAAGGGCAGCAAGGTCGACGTGCAGGGCACCGGGCCGGTAACGGTCAAGGGCGCAACGGTGGCGATCAACTAGACATGTCAGACATCATCGGCACCGGCCTCGGCTTTCCCCTCCGCGTCGACCGGACGGGCGGAGTGGCGCTCGTCAGCGGCTCCGACGACATCAACGAGGCGATCATGCTGATCCTCTCGACCGCGCCCGGCGAGCGGCCGATGCGGCCCAACTTCGGCTGCGGCATCCACGACTACGTCTTCGAGAGCGTCGACGCCTACGTCGTCGGGCGGCTCGAACGAGAGATCCGAATCGCGATCGACCGCTGGGAGCCGCGGATCGAGATCACGCAGATCTCGGTCGACACGAGCGAGGCCGAGGCCGGCCGCCTGCCGATCGAGGTCGAGTACGTCGTGCGCGCCACGAACGACCGCAGGAACCTCGTCTACCCCTTCTACGTCATCCCAGCGGAGGAGTGAGCTATGAGCTCCTTCCCTAACAAGGCACTATGTCGCCGGGCCGCGCTGGACGGCGCGATGCGGCGTCCTCAGTCGCGCCCGTATCGCTTCGGATACGAACGCTCCCTGCGTACTTGCCTCGCCCCGACCATCGCGCCCCGGCGACGAGGCCTCGTCACGGAAGGAACTCGCTAATGCCAAGGCTCCCCGAGATCGTCCTTGACGACCGCCACTTCCAGGATCTCGTCAACGAGGCCCG
>DATFQE010000233.1:0-4889 GCA_035264445.1 Gaiellaceae bacterium
CGACTACGTCAAGCGCTACGAGCGCTCGCGCCGCTTCCGCGCCCACCCCGTCGGGATGAGCTACGTCCACGGTGACACCGGCGCGGCCCTCGACCGGAGCCGCGCCGACTGGATCGCGCCCGCCGACTACCGCTACGCGGCAGACCCGCCGAGCGCCGGCGCGCGGAAGGTGACCTTCATCGACACGGACCACATCTACGGCAGGCGCCCCGACGCGAGCTTCCCGTGGCGCACCTTCACGCGCGGCTACAACCCGATCCTGATGGACGAGTTCACGGGCGAGCCGAGGTTCGAGGCGATCCGCCGTGTGATGGGGGCGACCCGCCGGTACGCGCGCCGGATCGACCTCGTCCACATGGCTCCGCGCGGGGATCTCTGCTCGACCGGCTTCTGCCTCGTCCGGCCGGGGCGCGAGTACCTCGTCTACCAGCCGGGCAGCGGGTCCTTCTCCGTGAACCTCTCGCCCGCTGTCGGCCGGCGGTTCGGGGTCGAATGGGCGCATCCCGGGAGCGGCCGGGGGAAGGCCGCGCCCGACGTCCGCGGCGCGGAACGGACGACGCTGACGCCGCCTTTCGAAGGCCCCGCGGTCGCGTACCTCCGCCTCCGCTAATGCGTGTCGTCGGCGTGCTTCCGGCGGCGGGGCGCGCCGCGCGGCTTCAGCCGCTTGCCGGCTCGAAGGAGCTGCTCGAGCTCGCCGGGCGCCCGGTGCTCGACTACGCCGTCGAGCGGATGCGCGCCGGCGGCGCGGCGGAGATCCGCGTCGTCACCCGGCCCGACAAGGTCGACGTCCACACTCACGCGCACGAGCTCGGGCTGACAGTCGTCGAGGCGGAGCCCGAGACGCTCGCCGAGTCGATCGCGATCGGCGCGGAAGGCCTCGCACCCGACGACGCCGTCCTGATCGACCTGCCGGACAGCGTCTGGGAGCCGGTGCACGGCCTCGCCACGCTGGTGGAGGCGCTCGAGCCCGGCACCGACGCCGTCCTTGCGGTGTTCCGTTCGACCGAGCCGGAGCGCGGCGACGTCGTCGAGGTCGACCGCGACGGGGTGGTACACGGCGTGTCGGTGAAGCCCTTCCAGCCGGCCGGAGACCTGGTCTGGGGCGCGGTCGCCGCCCGCGTCTCCGCCCTGCGCTCGCTCCGCCGCCACCGCGACCCCGGGCAGCTCTTCGACGAGCTTGCGCGTGGCGGACGGGTCCGAGCCGTACGCTTCCCGGGCGAGTTCATCGACATCGGGACGAAGGAGGCCCTGGCCCGCGCCAGGAAGGAACTGCCATGAAGGTCCTGCTCACCGGACACCACGGCTACATCGGCTCTGTCTGCGCGCCGCTGCTCGCCGAGGCCGGCCACGAGGTGGTCGGGCTCGACACGCTCTTCTACCGCGACTGCGACCTCGCGTCGGCGCCCGGCCGGTCGACGCGCGAGCTGCTGCTCGACGTGCGCGATGTCCGCCCGGATCAGCTCCAGGGCTTCGACGCCGTCGTCCACCTCGCTGCGCTGTCGAATGACCCGATCGGCGACTTCAGCCCCGAGCTGACGCGCGAGATCAACTTCGGAGCGACGGTCTCGCTCGCCCGCGCGGCGCGGGAGGCGGGAGTCGGGCGGTTCATCTTCTTCTCTTCCTGCAGCATGTACGGCGCCGCAGCGGACGAAGCGGTCGACGAGAGCGCTCCCCTGAAGCCGCTGAGCGCCTACGCCGAGTCGAAGGTGCGCTCGGAGGAGGCGCTCGCCGACCTGGCCGAGCCCGGCTTCGCGGCCGTGTCGCTGCGCAACGCGACCGCGTACGGCGTCTCGCCGCGGCTGCGCGTCGACCTCGTGCTCAACAACCTCGTCGGCTGGGCGCATACGACGGGCAAGGTGAGGATCATGAGCGACGGCACGCCGTGGCGGCCGCTGATCCACATCGAGGACATGTCCCGGACGGCACTCGCGGCGCTCGAGGCCCCTGAGGACGCGATCCGCGGCGAGGCCTTCAACGTCGGCCGCGACAGCGAGAACTACCAGGTGCGCCAGCTCGGGGACATCGTCCAGGAGGTCGTGCCGGGCTCGGTGGTGGAGTACGCGGGCGCCGGCGATCCCGACCCCCGCAGCTATCGCGTCAGCTTCGCGAAGCTCGCGTGCACGTTTCCCGAGCTCGAGCTGTCGTGGACGGCGAGGACGGGGGCCGAGCAGCTCGCCGCGGCCTACCGCGCGGCGAATCTCGACCTTGCCCAGTTCGAGAGCGACCGCTTCATCCGGCTGAAGCGCCTGCGGCTGCTGCTCGAGCGGGGCGAGCTGGATTCGACGCTGCGCTGGCGGGAGGCGGCGTGATCTTCGAGGAGACGAGACTCCCGGGAGCCTTCCTCGTCGACCTCGAACGGCGCGAGGACCCGCGTGGGTTCTTCGCGCGCACGTGGTGCGCGAACGAGTTCGCCGACCACGGCCTCACCAATGAGGTCGTGCAGGCGAACGTCTCGTTCAACCCGCGGCAGGGGACGCTGCGCGGCATGCACTTCCAGCGTGCCCCCCACGCCGAGACGAAGCTCGTTCGCTGCACGCGCGGCGCGATCTACGACGTCGTCATCGACCTGCGTCGCGACTCGGAGACCTACAAGGAGTGGCTGGGAGTCGAGCTCACCGCCGACAACCGGCGCGCGCTGTTCGTACCGGAAGGCTTCGCGCACGGCTACCAGACGCTCGCCCCGGATTCCGAGGTCTTCTACCAGGTGTCCGAGTACTACACGCCCGGCGCCGAGGGCGGCGTGCGCTGGAACGACCCGGCGTTCGCGATCGAGTGGCCCGAGCCCGACAACGCGTTCCTGTCCGAGAAGGACCGCGACTGGCCCGACTTCACCGGGTAGGCGCGGCGTGATCGTCGTCGACCGAGCGCTCGAGCAGCGCCTCGCCGAGGGCAATCCGCTCCGAGTCGGCATGGTCGGCGCGGGCTTCATGGGCCGGGGGATCGCGCTGCAGATCCTTGGCTCCGTGCCGGGCCTACGGCT
Source organism: Gaiellaceae bacterium (assembly GCA_035264445.1). Taxonomy (GTDB): domain Bacteria; phylum Actinomycetota; class Thermoleophilia; order Gaiellales; family Gaiellaceae; genus DATFQE01. The sequence continues at coordinate 2,981 of DATFQE010000233.1, forward strand.
CGTCGCGATCGCAAACCGAACCCTCGACCGGGCACGCGAGGCCTACGAGGAGGCAGGCGCGGACGACGTCGAGGTGGTCGAGAGCGCCGCCGAGCTCGAGGCGGCCATCGCCGCCGGCCGGTACGCGATCACAGACGACCCGCGGGTCGTAACCGAGGCGGGGCCGGTCGAAGCCGTGATCGAGGTGACCGGGACGGTCGAGGAGGCGGCGTCCGTGGCGGTGTCCGCGATCGAACACCGCAAGCACGTCGTTCTCATGAACGCCGAGCTGGACGGGACGATCGGCCCGATCCTGAAGACGTACGCCGATCGTGCCGGCGTGATCTTCACCAACGCCGACGGCGACCAGCCGGGCGTGATCGCGAACCTCCACCGCTTCGTACGCGGAATCGGCGTCCGGCCCGTGCTCTGCGGGAACATCAAGGGCCTCCACGACCCCTACCGGAACCCGACGACGCAGGAGGGCTTCGCGCGGCAGTGGGGCCAGAACCCCGCGATGGTGACGTCGTTCGCCGACGGCACGAAGATCTCGTTCGAGCAGGCGATCGTCGCCAACGCGACCGGGATGCGCGTCGCGAAACGCGGCATGCACGGTCCAACGGTCGACCCCGGCACGCACATCCGCGAGGCGGTTTCGCTCTTCGACGCCGTGGAGCTCGTCGACGGGCCGGGCATCGTCGACTACGTGGTCGGCGCCGAGCCCGGGCCGGGCGTCTTCGTCCTCGGCACGCACGACCATCCGCAGCAGCGCCACTACCTCAACCTCTACAAGCTCGGCGAGGGGCCGCTCTACTGCTTCTACACGCCGATGCACCTCTGCCACTTCGAGGTGCCGAATACGGTCGCGCGCGCCGTCCTCTTCGGCGACGCGGCGATCGCTCCCCTTGGAGGCCCGCTCGTGGACGTGGTCGCCGCGGCCAAGATCGACCTCGAGGCCGGCCAAGAGCTCGACACGCTCGGCGGCTACACGGTCTACGGCCTGGCGGAGAACTCGGACGTCGTCGCCGCCGAGCGGCTGCTGCCGATCGGCCTCGCTCCCGGCTGCCGTGTCGCCCGGGAGGTCGCCAAGGACGCCGTTCTCACCTACGACGACGTCGAGCTGCCCACAGGACGCCTGGCCGACCGACTGCGCGGCGAGCAAGACGCCCGTTTCGGCGTCTGACCGCTACCAGATCTTCCAGGGCGGGTTCCCGGAGGCCCAGTGCTCCTCGAGCACGACCCTGTCGCGCAGGGTGTCCATCGGATGCCAGAACCCCTGGTGCTTGTACGCGCAGAGGCTGCCTTCGGTGGCGAGGCGCTCCAGCGGCTCCCGCTCGAGAATGGTTGATTCGTCGGCGATGTAGTCGAGCACGTCGGGCTCGAGCACGAAGAAGCCGCCGTTGACCCAGCCGCCGTCGCCCATCGGCTTCTCGGCGAAGTGGACGATCTCCGTCCCGCCGCGGAGCGTGAGGGCGCCGAAGCGGCCGGGAGGCTGAATCGCGGTCACGGTCGCCTTCGCGCCCTCGGCGCGGTGCAGCTCGAGCTCGGCTGCGACGTCGACGTTGCCGACGCAGTCGCCGTAGGTCAGGTAGAAGGTTTCGTCGCCGAGGTACTCGCGGAGCCGCAACAGCCGCCCGCCGGTCATCGTCGCGTCGCCCGTGTCGACGATCGTGACCCGCCACGGCTCGGCGCTGGAGGCGTGCGTCGTGAAGCTGTTGTTGCGGAGGTCGACGGTGATGTCCGTCGTGTGCAGGAAGTAGTTGGCGAAGTACTCCTTGATCAGGTGGCCCTTGTAGCCCGCCGCGATGATGAACTCGGCGACCCCCTGCGCGGCGTAGATCTTCATGATGTGCCAGATGATCGGCTTGTCGCCGATCTCCACCATGGGCTTCGGCCGGACGGCGCTCTCCTCACTGATCCGGGTCCCGTA
>DATFQE010000234.1:0-4430 GCA_035264445.1 Gaiellaceae bacterium
CGGAAGGAGGAACCGATCCATGCCTGAGGCCGCCCTGCACGTGGGCAGCGGCAAGGTCCGCGAGCTCTACGCGCTCGACGACGACCGCCTGCTGCTCGTCGCGAGCGACCGCATCTCCACGTTCGACGTCGTCCTGCCGACGGAGATCCCGGACAAGGGCCGCGTCCTCTGCGGGCTGTCCGCGTTCTGGTTCGCGCGCACGGGCGCGACCTGCCCGAACCACCTCCTCGACCTCCGCCCCGACGGCCGCTCGATGGAGTGCAAGCGGCTCGAGATGCTCCCGATCGAGTGTGTCGTGCGTGGTTACCTGGCCGGGTCCGGCTGGAAGGACTACGCGCGGACGGGCGTCGTGTGCGGCCACGAGCTACCCGCCGGCCTGCAGGAGTCGGATCGCCTTCCGCAGCCGATCTTCACCCCCGCGACCAAGGCCGAGGAAGGCCACGATGAGAACATCGACCTTGCGACCGCGGCGAGGCTCGTGGGCGAAGACCGCCTCCGGCAGGTCCAGACGACCGCGCTCGCCCTGTACGAGTTGGCCGCCGAACATGCGCTGGAGCGCGGCATCGTCATCGCCGACACGAAGTTCGAGTTCGGCCTCGACGCCGACCGCACCCTCGTCCTCGCCGACGAGGCGTTCACTCCGGACTCCTCCCGCTTCTGGCCGGCGGACGACTACTCCGCGGGCGGGCCACAGCCCTCGTTCGACAAGCAGTTCGTCCGCGACTACTGCGAGTCGCTCGGGTGGGACAAGACCCCGCCCGGCCCCGACCTCCCGGACGAGGTCGTCGCCGGGACCCGGGCCCGCTACGTCGAGGCGTTCGAGCGGTTGACCGGGATCGGCTTCGAGCGCTACCTCGACGACCCCGGTGTGGTGGTCAGGTGAGGGCCACCGTGCTCGTCCGGCCGAAGGAGGGGATCCTCGATCCCCAGGGCGATGCGGTTCGCAGCTCGCTTCAGGAGCTCGGCTTCGCGGTCGACACCGCGAGGGTCGGGCGAGTCGTCGACCTCGAGCTCGAGGCCGCGAGCCCGGGCGAGGCCCGCGGCGAGGTCGAGCGCATGTGCGCCGAGCTGCTTGCGAATCCGCTGATCGAGAGCTTCGACATCCAGCTCGTGGAGTAACTAGGGCGCCTTGACTCAGGCTATGACGGAGACGGGCAGATGAGCCGGGGGCGACCGCGCGTTGCCGTCGTCGTCTTCCCGGGGTCGAACGACGACCGCGACGCCGCCGACGCGCTCGCCGAGCTCGGCGCGGAGCCGACCCTCGTCTGGCACCGCTCCGAGCAGCTTCCGCCCGTCGACGCGGTCGTCCTTCCCGGCGGGTTCTCGTACGGGGACTACCTGCGCTGCGGCGCGATCGCCCGCTTCGCCCCCGCGATGACGTCGGTCGTGGCGCTCGCCCGCGCCGGCGGGCTCGTCCTCGGCATCTGCAACGGGTTCCAGATCCTGTGCGAGGCGGGCTTGCTGCCCGGCGCGCTCAGGCCGAACGCCTCGCTGGCGTTCGTCTGCCGTGACGTCCCGCTCGTCGTCGAGCGGACGGATACGCCGTTCACCTCGCGCTGCGAGCTCGGCCAGGTGCTGACCATCCCGGTGAAGCACGGCGACGGGTGCTGGCACCCCGGGCCGGCCTTCGGGCCTGCCAACGTCGTCCTCAGGTATGCGAAGGGCCATAACCCCAACGGGTCCGTCGATGACGTTGCCGGCGTCGTGAATGACCGCGGGAACGTGATGGGGCTGATGCCCCATCCCGAGCACGCGGTCGAGGCGCTCCTCGGCTCCACCGACGGCGTGTTGATTCTCGGGTCGCTGCTCGATGCCGCTCACGAGCGCGCCCTCGCCGTGGCCTAGCCGAGCCCGAGAGCGGCCGCGAGCTCCGGCGTGTCCGCCAGCGCCGCCCGCAGCTTCTCGAGGTCGCGGATTCTCAGCGTGACCGGGCCGCGCCGGGCGGTGCCGTCCGTCGCGTAGGCGAAGCGGACGAGCCGCTCGCCCCGCGCGTCCTCGAGCAGCTGGACGATCGAGGAGAACCGCTTCTCGCCGGCGCGCTGCTGAAGCCGAAGCTCCTCGACCACCGTGGCCGAGCCCCAGGGTGTTGCCGCCTTCGTTGACATGACCACGACGCTAGCCGCGCAAGTCGCGCGTGTCTGTGCCGTCTCTGTGACGAAGGTGTGGCGGAGCGCGCGGGCGGGCCCGGCCCCGACGCGCCGCTCTTCCAGACCGCCGCGGCGCGCAGCTCCACGTCTAGCTCCACGTGACCTCCGTGTCGAGCGAGGCGAGGAACGCGTCCGCGTCGGGTATCGCGTCCTCGGGCGGCCTCACCCCGGGCGCTGCGATCCGCCCCTCGAGCAGCTCGACCGCCGCTCGTGCGGGCGGCTCGGAGGTCGACTTCGCGCTGCCCCCGCGGGTCACCGACGTTCCGGTCACGGCGCGGCCGTGGCCGTTCCGGGCCTCGACCACGTGTGCCGCCACCGATGCGTTCGACTGCATGTACGGCTCGGGCTCCTCGCCCTCCGGCAGAGCGAGCAGCTTCTCGACGAGCCCGGGCGCGAGGCAGAGGCGGAAGCTCGCCTCCTCGAGCGTCGGGTAGCGCTCGGGCAGCGTCGCCAGCTCCGAATGCAGCGTGTAGATCCCCTCCCGCTCGCCGACGGGCTCGGGGAAGCGGCGCGACTTCCGCCCGGAGAGCGGCTCCATCTCCGCGAGCCGACCGCCTCGGACAACCATCGGCGACATGCGCAGCTCGTCCAGGAGCGTCCGCACCGAGTACGGCGCCGGGAAGGGATGGCCGTCCGCGGCGGGGTCGCGGGTTGCGGCCCAGATCTCCATCGAGACCGGGTTGCCCCCCGCGCGCTCGGCCGCGAGCCGCGCGAGCAGGTTCGTCTTCCCCGGAGCCGAGCCGACGCCGAGGATCGCCGTGCGGCCGGCGGCCCGGAACTCGTCGTCGAGCTCGAGCTGGCGACGCGTCATGTGGAAGAGCCCGCCGAGGTCGACGTAGTCGGCGCCCGCCGCGAGTGCGCCGCGCATCACCTCGAGGTTGAACCGGTAGTCGACGCTGTTGACGACGACCTTCGCTCCCTCGAGACCCGCCCGGAGCGACTCGGGGTCGGTGACGTCGACGTGCTCGTCGCCCTCGAGCCGGAAGTCGAGGCTTCTGAACGGCGCTCCCCAGGACTCGAGGAACCCGGTCACCGCGCGGCCGATCGTCCCCGCCGCCCCGAGGACCGCGATCATGTCGTCGCCGTCCCGCGCCGCGCCTCGAGCGCGTCGTGTGCCTTGAGCGCCAGCCAGGGCTCCATTCGCTGCTCGGGATCGTCCGGATGGCGGCCGGTCACCTCGCGCAGACGGTCCATCCGGTAGCGGAGGGTGTGCCTGTGGACGCCGAGGCGCTCGGCCGCCTCGCTCCAGCGGCAGCCGGCGTCGAGCAGCCCGGCGAGCGAGTCGAGCAGCCACCGGTTCCGCGCCGCCGGACCGAGGACGCGGTCCACGAAGGCCTCGAGCGGAGCGTCGTCGAGATTGAGCAAGAGCTCGAGAGAGCCGAGGTCGCGGTACGACGCAATGCTGCCGTCCGTCGTATCGAGCGCGGCGCGCGCCTCGAGCAGGCTTCGCCCGAGGTCACGGCCCCGGGCGGGGCGTCCGATCCCGAGGCGCCAGTCGGCTCCGTCTGGTGCTAGACGCTGCGCCAGCCCCAGCACGGCCTCGTCGTGATCGGCCTCGACGAGGAACGCGGCGCGGTCGAGCCGCGCGGTCGAGACGTAGGGCACTGCCAGCGCGTCGAGCTCGGTCGCGAGGCGCTGACGCACGCCCTCGGTGGGCAACCCGTCCGCGGGCTGGGCGAGCAGGGCCGCGTAGCTCCGGCGCGGGTCGAGGCCGAACGCCGCCATGCGCCGCGACGACTCGCGCTCGTCGAGGCGTTCTTCCTCGAGGTCCTCGAGCAGGTCGCCCGCGAGGCGGAGCTCGGCCGCGCTGACGGCACGTCTGCGCGAGAGCTCGAACGCGAGCGCGGTCTGACCGTGGTGGAGGACGAGGCGGTCGTACTCCCCGAACGGCCGGCCGTCGCGCGTCGCCTTCAGGGTGGCGAGCTCCTCGCGCGCGACCACCGGGAGCTCGAGTGCGCCGTCGAACGGGAGGCGCCGGCCCGAGTGGCGCTCGCTGACGACGCGACCGCCCTCGTCGAGGAGCTGGAGGCTGCAGTCGAGATGCCCGCAGACGATCCCGAGCAGGTCGTTGAGGACGCGCCCGTTGAGGACGGCGTCGGCCAGCCGCTCGTGCACCGCGATCGCCTGCGTCAGCTGCTCGAGGCGTTCGCTCGCGATGTGCGAGACGGCGTTCTTGGTGATCGCGACGAACGGGACCTCGTACGGCACCTCGAGCACGGGGAACCCGAGGCGATCGGCCTCCTCGGCGAGCGCCGGCGGGACCTCGGCGAAGTTGAAGCCCAC
>DATFQE010000235.1:0-4535 GCA_035264445.1 Gaiellaceae bacterium
TCCGCGCGGGCGCGGCGGGCTACCTGCTCAAGACCGAGCCGCCCGAGCGTCTCGTCGAGTTCCTGCGCGGCGTCGCGCGCGGCGAGGCTGCGCTGTCCGGGTCGGTCGCAACCCGGCTGCTCGAGCGCGTCCGCGAGGGGCGCGAGCACGAGGGCGGAGTCCCGGACCGGATCGCCGAGGTCCTATCGGCGCGCGAGGTGGAGGTCCTGCTCCTGCTCGACGACCACCTCGGCACCGACGAGATCGCCGAGCGCCTCTTCATCTCGGAGCACACCGTGCGCTCGCACGTGAAGAGCCTCCTGCACAAGCTCGGCGCCTCCTCGCGCCGCGAGGCCCTCGAGGCTCTCGCCGCCGCTCGCGCGTAGCCTACGGCTCCTAGTCACTCAAAACGGGTGAGTGCGGTTCGCCCGGCGGGGGCGATGGCCGAATCCGCCTCTCGCGCCATACTCAGACCACATAGCTCCTCCGTCCCGTAGCAGGGATCGATGGAAGCGCGATGCGGTGGCTCTCTCCTTACGCGGCCGCCGGCCCCCGAGCAGGGGCCGGCGGCCGTTTGGCATGCACTCAGCCGCCGAAGCCGTCGAGCGCCGCGCCGACGAGCGATGGCAGCGTCTCGAGGTTGTAGCCCCCTTCCAGCACGGCCGCGCAGCGAGGCGCCGCCGCGGCACACCGGCGGGCGAGCTCGCGGAAGCCCTCGTCGGTCACGCGGATGTCGGCGAGCGGATCGTCGACGTGGGCGTCGAAGCCGGCCGAGACGAGCACGAGCTCGGCGTCGAAACGGGCGAGAGCCGGCTCGATCGCGCGCTCGAAGGCCTGCAGGTACTCCTCGTCGCCCGAGCCGGCGCGCATCGGCACGTTCAGCGTCGTCGCGGCCTGGTCGTCCGGGCCGCCTGTTCCCGGCCAGAACGGCCACTGGTGGAGCGAGACGAACAGCACCGAGTCGTCCTCGCGGAAGATCGCCTCGGTGCCGTTGCCGTGGTGGACGTCGAAGTCGACGACCGCGATGCGCGTCAGGCCGAGCTCCCGCTGCGCCCAGCGCGCGGCGATCGCGGCGTTGGCGAAGAGGCAGAATCCCATCGCCCGGTCTGGCAGCGCGTGGTGGCCGGGCGGGCGGACAAGCGCGAAGCCGCCGCGCCGCACCGCCTCGATCGCGGCGCCGGCGGCGAGAAGCGCCGCGTCGTACGAGCTCGGGGATGCGACGGTGTCGAGGTCGAGCCAGGTGACGTCGTCGATCGAGCGGACGAGGTCCACGTACGCGCGGGTGTGACAGCCCAGCACGTCCTCCTCGGGCGCCGGCTCGCAGGTGGCGAAGTCGGGAAACGCGCGGTGGAGGACGGCGAGCCGCTCGGGCGCCTCCGGGTGCCCGAACGTCGGGTGCACGTCCGGGAAAGCCGGATGGCTGACGATCTCCATCGACGCTCAGGCGCGCTCGGCGAGCCTGCTCGCCAGCTGGTTCACGCCCCAGGTCTCGAAGAGGGAGGACGCCTCTGCCCACGCGGGGGACTGATCTTTCAGGGGAGGGAGTGGGGCAGAGGCGTCTAGCGTGGCTATTCGCCGGTAAAGGCGAAGCTCCTCCGCGATCGTCGAAAATCGTCCGGCGGCCAGCGCCTCCTCGAGCGAGCCGTACTGCGCGAGCACCTCCGCAGCCTTCTTCGGGCCGACTCCCGGCGCGCCCGGGATCCGATCGGACGGGTCGCCCCGGAGCGCGATGAAGTCGGGCACCTGCGCCGGCTCGACGCCGTACCGCTCGCGTACCTCGGCGGGGCCGATCCGCGCGATCTCGCTCACGCCGCGGGTCGGCGTGACGATCGTCGTCCGCTCGCTCGCGAGCTGGAAGGAGTCGCGGTCGGACGTGACGACGACGACGGTGCCGCCGCGCTCCTCCTCTGCGGCGACGGCGGCGCCGAGGAAGTCATCGGCCTCGAAGCCGGGCGCCTTGCCCGTGGCAAAGCCGAAGGACCGCACCGCCTCGGGCAGGAGGTCCAGCTGCTCCAGCAGCGCCTCGTCGAACTGCCGGCCGGACTGGTAGCCGGAGAGCGCCTCGTGCCGGTAGGTCGGGGTGTCGAGCGAGTCCCAGCCCACGAAGACGGTGCGGGGCTGCTCGGCCTCCCAGAGTCGGACGAGCATGTTCGTGAACCCGACGAGCGCGCCGGCCGGCCGGCCCTTCGCGCTCTTGATCGACTTCGGCAGCGCGTGGTAGGCCCGATGCGCGAGCGAGTCGCCGTCGACGACGAGCAGCGGAGCGCTCACAGCGCCGCCTTCAGCTTGTCGATGTCCGCCATCAGTCGCGTCGTCGCCTCCCTGGCGGCCTCGCGGTCGTCACCCTCGAGCCCGGCGAGGTCGACGGGAGGTCCGTAGGCGACGCTGAGCGGACCGAGGCGAAGGAGGCGGTCGGTCCCGCCGATCGCGGCCGGGACGAGCGGCGCCCCCGCCCGCAGCGCGACGCGCGCAGCCCCGGTCCGCGGGCGTGCCTCGTACCGCTTGACGAGGCCCTTCCTCTGGCGCGTCCCCTCCGGGAAGATGACGACCACCTCGCCCTCCTTGACGCGCTCGACCGCTGTCTCGATCGCCCCCTCGTCGCCCGTGCCGCGACGCACGGGGAAGGCGCCGCCCCAGGAGATCAGCGTCCCGATCACGGGCTTGTAGAGCTCGCTCTTGGCCATCCAGTTGAGTTGGCGTTCCGGCCAAAGAGGCATCCCGAGCGGCCACGGGTCGAGATTCGAGACGTGGTTCGGGGCGAGCACGAAGCCGCCCTCGGGAAGGTTCTCCAAGCCCCGGATGCGCTCCCGGAAGAGCCCACGGATCACGGGCCAGCTGACGAGCCCGACCGTGTAGTAGAACGGGTGCACAGCGGGGCAGTATGGCTACTTCCAGGGGCTTCGCTATGGTGCTCCGCTGTGGGAAAGACACTCATCATCGCGGAGAAGCCGTCGGTTGCGCGCGACCTCACCGACGCGCTGCCCGGCCCCTTCCAGAACAAGGAAACGCACTACGAATCCGACGACTACGTCGTCACGTACGCCGTCGGCCACCTGCTCGAGCTGATCAATCCCGAGGACTACGACGAGAAGCTCAAGAAGTGGCGGATGGCCGACCTGCCGATCGTTCCGGACGAGTTTCGCGTACGTCCTCGCGACAAGAAGGCCGAAAAACAGCTGAAAGCCATCCACAAGCTGCTGAAGGACGACGCGGTCGACCGCGTCGTGAACGCCTGCGACGCCGGGCGCGAGGGCGAGCTCATCTTCTCGTACATCTACGAGACGTCGGGCGTCGACAAGCCCGTCGAGCGGCTCTGGATCTCGTCGATGACGAAGTCCGCGATCCGCGACGGCTTCGAGCGCCTCCGCCCGGGCACCGAGCTGCGTCCGCTGGAGGCCGCCGCCCGCTCGCGGGCCGAGGCCGACTGGCTCGTCGGCATGAACGCGACCCGCGCGGCCACGATCCGCGGCCGGGCGTGGGTCGGCGGAGTCGTCTCGCTCGGGCGCGTCCAGACGCCGACGCTCGCGATGATCGTCAAGCGCGAGCGCGAGATCCAGGCGTTCGTCCCCGAGCCCTACTGGCTCGTCCATGCGAGCTTCGACCCCCGTTACCAGGGCCTCTGGTTCGAGGGCGACGAGGTGCGGCTCAAGGACGGCGCGCGCGCCGAGACGATCGCGAGGAAGGTTTCGGGCAAGGACGGAATCGTCGAGTCGGTCGAGCGCAAGGAGCAGTCCGAGCGCGCGCCGCTCCTCTACGACCTCACCTCGCTCCAGCGCGACGCCAACCGACGCTTCGGGTTCTCCGCGCGCCGGACGCTCCAGGCCGCGCAGTCGCTCTACGAGGGCAAGAAGGCGATCACGTACCCGCGGACGAACTCACGCTGGCTCTCGGGCGACCTCGTGCCGCAGCTGAAGCCGACCGCGGCCACGCTGCAACCGATTCAGGAGTACGCCGGCGCCGCACGCTTCGTGCTCGGGCTCGGGCAGCTGCCGCTCGGCCGCGTCGTCAACGACTCCAAGGTCGAAGACCACCACGCGATCATCCCGACCGACGTGCGGCACGACGTCCACACGTTCACACCCGACGAGAAGCGGATCTTCGACCTCGTCGCGCGACGCTTCCTCGCGGTCTTCCATCCGCCCGCCCGATACGCCCGGACCACGGTGGTGACACTCGTCGAGGAGGAGCGCTTCCGCACGCGCGGCAAGGTGACGCTCGACGCCGGCTGGCGCGGCGTCTACGGGCTCGAGGCGGACGCAGACCGGCAGCGGCAGGACGAGGAGGACGCCGAGGGCGGCGAACTGCCCGCGCTCGAGCAGGGCCAGAAGGTCCGCTGCGTCGAGGCCGAGAGCGAGCGCAAGGAGACCAGACCGCCGCCGCGTTACACCGAGGCGACGCTGCTTTCCGCGATGGAAACCGCCGGCAAGCTGATCGACGACGACGAGCTCCGCGAGGCGATGAAGGAGCGCGGCCTCGGCACTCCCGCGACGCGCGCGGAGACGATCGAGACGCTGATCCGGCGCGAGTACGTCGAGCGCGCCGGCAAGGACCTCCAG
>DATFQE010000236.1:0-3942 GCA_035264445.1 Gaiellaceae bacterium
CGAATGGATGGTGGGACGGAACGCGTCCGACCTCCACCTGACCGTGGGCTCGCAACCCGCGATCCGCGTCAACGGGCATCTCCACCGGATGGAGAACTTCCCGGCGCTGTCCCCGGAGGACACGCGCCAACTCCTGTACCGGATCCTGAACACCGAGCAGCAGAAGCGCCTCGAGATCGACCGCCAGATCGACCTTTCGTACTCGATCCCCGGCGTCGCCCGCTTCCGCGTGAACATTTACTCGCAGCGCGAGAGCCTGGCGGGGGCGTTCCGCATGATCCCCGACGCGCTCAAGACGCTCGAGGAGCTCGGTCTTCCGAATTCGCTCTACCAGCTCGCGAACAAGCCGCGCGGGCTCGTGCTCGTCACCGGCCCGACCGGCTCCGGCAAGTCGACCACGCTCGCGGCGCTGGTCGACGAGATCAACCGCACGCGCGCAGATCACATCATCACGATCGAGGACCCGATCGAGTTCCTGCACCGCCACAAGAAATGCGTGGTCAACCAGCGCGAGATCGGGCCGGACGCAACGAGCTTCGCCGAGGCACTCCGCGGCGCGCTCCGCCAGGACCCCGACGTGATCCTCCTGGGCGAGATGCGCGACCTCGAGACGATCTCGACGGCGCTGACCGCGGCCGAGACCGGTCACCTCGTCTTCGCGACGCTGCATACGCAGGACGCCGCGTCCACGATCGACCGCGTCATCGACGTCTTTCCGGCCGGCCAGCAGGGCCAGATCCGGACGCAGCTCGCCGGCACGATTCAGGGGGTCGTCGCCCAGGCCCTGCTGCCGACGGCCGACGGCCAGGGCCGCGCGCCGGCGATCGAGATCCTGCTCCCCGATGACGCCGTCCGCAACCTCATCCGCCAGGCGAAGCTCGAGCAGATCTACTCGGTCATGCAGACCAACACCGGCCGCGGGATGCAAACGATGGAGCAGGCGCTCGGCGACCTCGTCCTGCGCGGCGTCGTCACGCGAGAGCTCGCGCTGACGCGCTCGAGCAAGGCCGAGCAGCTCGACGCGCTGCTCGCCCGCGGCGGGATGGCGGCCGCGCCCGCGCCCGTCGACGGCGCCATTTCGGCGGTCGGCGGCCTGAGGGCAGCGGGAGCTTAGCGCCGTGGATCCCTGGGAGACGAAGCCCGCCGAGGGCGAGGAGACGTCCGTGTGGAAGAAGGAGATCAGCTTCCGCCGCAAGCCGAAGACGACCGCGGTGGCCGACGAGACGCCCGAGCGAAAGCCGTCCCGCAAGGAGCGGCGCGCCGACGCGCGCCTCGCCAAGCAGGAGGCCGGCGACGCGAAGCGCCAGGCGAAGGCGGACGCGAAGCTCGCCAAGCAGCGGGCGAAGGACGAGGCGAAGGCCGCGAAGGCGGAGAAGCGCGAGAAGCCGCCGAAGGAGCCGAAGGAGCCGAAGGAGCGGAAGCCCTCGCGCAAGGAGCGCCGCGTCGAGGCCAGGCGCGCGGCCGACGAACGGAAGCAGCTCGACCGGCAGCGCAAGCGCGAAGAGGCCGACCGCCCGCGCGCCTCGCGCCCCGGGCTCAAGCGCAAGAAGCGCCTCGTGGGCCTCAAGATCGGCAGCTCCCAGCTCGCCGCCGCCCGCATCGTGAACAACGGGTCGGCCGACCTCGTCCAGGTCGCTCGCGAGCCTCTCGAGACAGGCATCGTCGTAGGCGGCGAGCCACGTCAGCCCGACGAGCTCGCGAACGCGCTCCGCGACTTCTTCAAGAAGCACAAGCTCCCGCGGACGGGTGTCCGCCTCGGCATCGCCAACAACCGGATCGGCGTGCGCACGCTCGAGGTGGCCGGCATCACCGATCCGAAGCAGCTCGACAACGCGATCCGCTTCCGCGCCCAAGAGGCGCTTCCGATCCCGCTCGAGGAGGCCGTCCTCGACTACCAGGTGCTCAGCGAGCGCGTCGACGCCAACGGGCGGCCGGTCCGTCGCGTCCTGCTCGTCGTCGCGTATCGCGACCTGATCGACCGCTACGTCTCCGCCTGCCGCAAGGCGGGCATCCGCCTGGCCGGCATCGACCTCGAGGCCTTCGGGCTGCTGCGCGCGCTCACCGTGCCGCGCGACCCGGAGGAGACGCCGAACGCGGCGACCGTCGTCGTCAACGTCGGCCACGACCGCTCGACCTTCGGCGTCTCCGACGGCCTCCATTGCGAGTTCACGCGCGTCCTCGACTGGGGCGGCGCGAAGCTCGGGGTGGCGATCGCCCGCGCGCTGGACCTCGCTCCCTCCGAGGCGGCGCCGATCAAGCACGCCCTGTCGCTGACGGAGCCCGTGACGCCGGCAGGCCTCACCACCGAGCAAGCGCAGAAGGCGCGCGAGGCGGTTCAGCGGGAGCTGCATGCCTTCGCCCGCGAGCTCGTCTCGGCGCTCCAGTTCTACCAGAACCAACCCGGATCCCTGGGCATCGGCGAGGTCGTTCTGACGGGCGGCACCGCCGACCTTCCGGGGATCGACTCGGAGCTCCGGCGCCTGATCGGCGTGCCGGTTCGCGTGGGCGATCCGCTCGTCAACGTCCGCCTGGGCAAGAAGGTCGACGTCCCCGAGGGGCTCGGGTCCCTGGCCACCGCGATCGGCCTCGGGATCGAGCTGTAGTGGTGCCGCAGTGATGCGTGCCGTCAACCTCCTGCCCGCGAAGAAGGACACGCGCGATGCTCGTCGCCAGCCGAACGTCGTCGCCCTCGGCGGGGTCGTGGCGGCCGTCGCGGTGACAGCGTTGATGGCGATGTGGTTTCTGAACGTCAGCGGCGCCGTCACCGAGCGCCAGAGCGAGGTCGACACGCTTCGCGCCGAGCTTTCCGCGATCCCCGCTCCGAAGCCCCGCGACGCCGGCGGTGACGCGCTTGCGACCGAGAAGAGCGGGCGCCTCGCCGCGCTCTCCGCCGCGCTCGGTGGCCGGGTCGCCTGGGACCGGCTGTTCCGAGAAATCTCGCTCGTTACCCCGGACGACGTGTGGTTCACATCGCTCCAGGCGAGCGCGCCGGCGGCGGCCGCCGCGGACGGGTCTGCGCCTGCCACTCCGGGCGCCTTCTCGATCGCGGGCCGCACGTACTCGCACGACGCCGTGGCGCGGCTGCTCTCGCGGCTGTCGATCGTTCCGCACCTCGACGACGTCAAGCTCGAGAAGAGCATCCTCGGCAAGGCGGATGGGCGGACCGTCGTCGAGTTCACGATCAGCGCCGTCGTCCGCTCCCCGGGAGCGACCTCGTGAAGCGCAAGCCGTCCCAGAAGGCGCTCGCGGGCGTGCTCGGCGCGCTCCTCGTCCTCGCGGCCGTCGCGTCCTACTTCCTCCTGATCTCGCCCCAGCGCTCCAAGGCGACGGAGCTCAAGAAGGAAGCCGACGCCACACGCGCCGAGGTCGTGCGACTGCGTCAGCTCGCAGCCCAGGTGCAGAACACCGAGCCGATTCGGGTCGCCGACCTGTTCCGGATGACGAAGGCGATGCCGAGCGAGGTCGACATGCCCGGGATGATCCTGCAGCTCAACCGGATCGCCCGCGAGACCGGGATCCGGTTCGACTCGATCACGCCGCAGGCGCCCGCCGAGGCGAACGGCGCCCAGACGATCCCGATCAACCTGATGTTCCAGGGCAACTACTTCGAGCTCGCCGACTTCCTCTTCCGCGTGCGGAGCCTCGTCAGCGTGCGCGGCGGTACGCTCGACTCGACTGGACGGCTGTTCGTCGTCGACTCGGTCTCGTTCTCCGAGGGCGAGAAGAAGTTCCCGGAGATCGCGGCGACGCTGACCGTCGCGGCGTACGTCTACGGCTCGTCGGCGAGCGCCGCGGCCGCTACCGCCCCGCCCGGCGCGCCCGCCACGCCGCCCGCGAGCCCCGCTCCCGTCAACCCCGAGACCCCGCCCGCCGGAAGCGCGGCGCCGGCACCTGCAACCCGCTGATGGCCCGCGCACTCGACCCCAAGGCGAAGGCCAAGCG
>DATFQE010000237.1:0-3322 GCA_035264445.1 Gaiellaceae bacterium
GCGCCAGGCGTCGTCGTCGCCGCCGCGACAACGAGCGACCAGCTCCGCATCGGTCAGCTCGTAGTGCACCGCACAATCATCGCACTACCAGCGAGAATTGCGACCCCGGCGGCTCGTGTAGAGCAGCTTCGGCCTGGCGACCCGCATCCCCTCGCGCTCGAACTGGTCGCGATGGCCGAGGCGGACCGCGACCCGGCTCACTTCGGCCTCCTGGTCGGGAGTCACGAGGGTGACGCCGCTCCCGTCGCGTCCGGCGCGGCCGGTGCGGCCGACGCGGTGGACGTAGCCCTTGTCGTCCTCGGGCGGGTCGAAGTTGATCACGTGCGTGATGTCCGCCAGATCGAGGCCGCGGGCGGCGACGTCGGTCGCCACGAGCGTCGTCACCTTGCCGGAGTGGAATCGCGCCAGGGCCCGCTCGCGCGCGTTCTGCGACATGTCGCCGTGGAGCGCGAGCGCGGGGACGTCTCGCCGGACGAGCTTTGCCGCGAGACGGTCGGCCCCGCGCCTGGTCCGGACGAAGACAAGTGCGAGACCGCGCTCGTTCTCCAGCTCGGCGATCAGCGCGTCGACCTTGCCGTCCTGCGAGACGGACACGAACCGATGCTCGGTCGTGCCGGCCGCGGCGCTGTCCGGCGGATCGGCTTCGAAGCGGCCGGGGTTGCGAGTGTACGAGCGCGCGAGCTCGCCGACCTCCCCGTCGAGCGTGGCCGAGAAGAGCATCGTCTGCCGTTCGCGGTCGAGATGCTTCACGATCCGGTCGACCTGGGGCTTGAAGCCCATGTCGAGCATCCGGTCGGCCTCGTCGAGGACGAGGATGCTGACCTGGTGAAGCTTGATGAGCCGCCGCTCGATCAGGTCGAACAGGCGGCCGGGCGTCGCGACGAGCACGTGAGCGCCCTTGATCCGCTTCGCGCCCTTGTGCACGGGCGTGCCGCCGTAGGCGGCGTCGACCCGCAGCCCCTTCGCCTTCGCGATGGGCGTCAGCGCCTCGGTGACCTGCCCGGCCAGCTCGCGCGTGGGGACGAGAATCAGCGCGGCCGGCGTGCCGGCCTCGGACGAGATCCGGTCGACGATCGGCACCCCGAAGGCAAGCGTCTTGCCCGACCCGGTCGGGGACTTGGCAAGGACGTCGCCGCCCGCAAGGGCGGCGGGGACCACAGCGGCCTGGATCGGAAACGGAATGACGATGTCCTGGGCGGCGAGCGCCTGCGACACCTCTGCGCTCACGCCGAGCGCGTGGAAAGACTCTACGGTCAAGTTCTCTACTCCTTGGTTTTGGGCTCGAGATCAACTGCTCGGGCCCACGGAGGAGAACGAGAAGCTCAATCTCACGGGACGGCCGGATGCCGTCCGTGCTCACAGAATAGCCGAGAGTTGTGCTCTAGAAGTAAAGCTGCGACCAGGCTGTCCACCAGTCGTCGGCGCGCGAGACCACGGTGAGCGGCTCCTCGATCTCGACGCCCTTCTTGCGGCGAAACTCGTCGACGCGGTCGGTCGTGGTGATCTCGACCCGGATCTCGGATGGACGGCCGGGGTCGTACGGCTCGACCGCCTTCAGGTCGCCCGAGAGCGCCTTGCGCGCGCCTTCCTCGATTAGCTCGCGGGCGCGGAGCGGCGGGACCTGGCGCGCGGCGTAGCGGCTCAGCCCCTTCTTGACCGCGACGGTGGTAAGCGCGTCGCCGAGCAGCTCCTCCGCCTCCCGGCACGTCGCCTCGTCGCCGGTGACGAGGACCACCGGGCAGCCCCAGTGGCCGCAGAGCGCCGCGTTGATCCCGGTCTCGCCGACGAGCGTCCCGTTGAACCAGAGGTTCCGCCAGGCCTGACCCGAAACGGTGTGGTTCATGACGCCGTCGGTCGTGCCCGCGCGCGCGTGCATCGCGATCAGGAGGCAGGCGTCCGCGCCCTGCTCGAGGAACTCGGTGTACTCGGTCCAGCTCGACTGCACGACGTACTCGCACGCGGGGTCGATCAGGTCCGGGATCAGCGAGTTGAAGCTCCAGCCCTTGCCCGCGCCGTGGTGGTCCATGACGACGATCTTGTCGGCGCCGGCAGCCTTCGCGCCGCGGACGGCGGCGTTGATCTCCTCCGTGTAGAGGCGGCGGCCCTCCTTGTACATCTGCTCGCCGCCGGTGACCTGCTCCCACTTGACGATCCCGGCGACGCCTTCCATGTCGCTGATGATCTGGACGCGCACGACGCGGGTTCTACCACCTAGGGTTGCGCCGTGGACACGGGCCTCTCGGGCAAGCGCGTGCTCGTGACCGGCGGCTCCGGCGGGATCGGCTCGGCGTGCGCACGGGCCTTCATGGCCGAGGGCGCCGACGTCGTCGTCCACTACCACCGCGGGCGCGAGCGGGCGGACGCGGTCGGCGGCTCGGCGGTCGTCCAGGCGGACCTCATTCGCGAGGCGGACGTCGATCGTCTGTTCGAGGAAGCGGGTCGGCTCGACATCTGCGCGGCCGTCGCGGGCGTCTGGCCGCGCCAGGACGTGCCCGTATGGGAGCTGCCGCTGTCGCGCTGGGAGGAGACGCTGACCGCCAACCTGACGGCGACGTTCCTGACGGCTCGCGGCTTCCTGCGCGGGCTCGCCGAGACCCGCCGCGAGGACGGGAGCCTCGTACTGGTCGGGTCGACCGCCGGCCTGTTCGGGGAAGCGGGCCACGCGGACTACGCTGCCGCGAAGTCCGCGATCGTCGGCGGCCTGCTCCTGAGCCTGAAGAACGAGGTCGTCCGGATCGCGCCTCGCGCGCGCGTGAACGCTGTCTGCCCCGGCTGGACGGCGTCGCCGATGACGCGGGCGGAGCTCGACGACCCCGAGCTCGTGCGGCGCGTCACCCGGACGATGCCGTTGCGGAAGGTCGCACGCGCCGAGGACGTGGCGGCGCAGGTCGTGGCCCTCGCCTCCGACGAGATCTCAGGCCACGTGACGGGCCAGGTCGTGACCGTCGCGGGCGGTATGGAAGGCCGCGTTCTCCACTCCGATCAGCCCGATTAGCCGGGCAAGCGAACTGATTAGTGAAGCTGGGCCGTCAACCCGGAAAGGGTGATGGATCAAGCGATGCCGGCGCGACCATAGTGGGCGTACAGAGCACGGCCCCGGTGCGGCGGGGGCCGACTCGAAAGGAGAAGACCCCGATGCGGCGCGGGTCGACTCCAGGGAGACGCCCCGATGCGGCGCGGGCGGATCCCGGGGCGAGGCCCCGATGCGGCGGAGCCTCGAACACAACTTCACAGCGGTTCTCTTCGGAGGCGTTCAAGCGGGGCCAGGCGGCGGCCCCGCTTGGGCATTCTTCTGTGCGGGCCTTTGTCTTGCCGAGGCACG
>DATFQE010000238.1:0-4483 GCA_035264445.1 Gaiellaceae bacterium
GGATACCCCTCGGCGTACTTGTTGGTCGGCGCCGACCCGACCGCCTCGAAGATGCTCGGCCAGGTGAAGTTCTCCGAGGCGATCAGCTCGATCTGCCCGCGCTGACGCTCGAGCTCCGCGGTCAACAGGCGGGCGATCTCAGGATCGAGATCGGCGAGACCCGCCCCGCGAAGCTGCTCGAGGGTCTCCTGCGCGACCGCCATCCACGTCATCGTACTCGCCCGTTCCGACGGCGGACGTTTCCGCGTTACGGTCACGGTATGCTCGCCTTGCGGCCATGAGGGGGGTGCGTTTGGGGAAAGGAGGTGCGGCCGTCTGGGCCGCGTCCGCGCTGGCGGCGCTCGTCTTCGCCGCGCCCGCCTTCGGCTCACCACCGCCGAACGACAACTTCGCGAACGCCGCGGCGCTGACCGACGGGGGAACGGTCACCGGCACCACCGCGGAAGCGACGAAGGAGCTCAACGAGCCCACGCACGAGTACGGCTCGCCCGGCCAGACGGTCTGGTACCGCTGGACGGCCCCCCGGACGGGCCCGGCACGGCTCGACACCTTCGGGAGCAGCTTCCGGAACGTCGTGTCGGTGTACACCGGCACGCGCGTCGACCGGCTCACTCGCGTTGCGCGCGGGCTTCCGGAGTACGCCGACTTCACGGCCGCGAGGTTCGAGTTCCCGGCGACGGCGGGCGTCGAGTACCGCGTCCAGGTCGACGGGAACGGGCCCGGCGCGGCGGGCCCGTTCCAGCTGACGCTCAACCGGCCACGTCCGGGCAACGACGACTTCGCGCGAGCCGTGGCGATCGGCGGTGAATCGGGCTCCTGGTCGGGCCTCAACGCGGAAGCGACCCGCGAGACCGGCGAGCCCGTCCACAACGGCGCCGCCGACGGCGTCTCGGTCTGGCTCGCGTGGACCGCCCCCCGTACGGGCCAGTTCAGGTTCGACACGGCCGGGCGCAACTTCAACTCCGTCCTGGCGGTCTACACGGGGACGTCGGTCTCGGCGCTGTCGTACGTGGCCTCGAACGAGGCCGAGGGCGGGCTCGCCGGAGCACAGAGCGCGGTGCAGTTCCAGGCGAGCGCGGGAACGACGTACCGGATCGCGATCGACGGCCGCGACCTCGGGGGCTCGCTGAGGAACATCGGGACGGCGGTCGTCAACTGGCGGTTCGTCGCGGCGCCTCCGAACGACGCCTTCGCCGCCGCCGCGGCGATCTCCGGAATCGAAGGCAGGGTCGACGGGACGACGCTCGGCGCCACCCGTGAGCCGTTCGAGCCGCCGCATGTCTACGAGATCGCCCGGAACTCGGTCTGGTACCGCTTCACGCCGGCCTTCGACGCGGACGTCAGCTTCGCGACGACGCAGGACTGGCGCAACCGCGTCGCCGTCTACTCCGGGATGTCGTTGACGTCCCTGTGGCCGGCCGACGAGAGCTACGAGGCCGGCTACGCGCTGAAGGCCGGCGTCACCTACTTCATCGCCGTCGACTCGCTGTCGGCCGAGAATGCGGGCGCGTTCACGCTCACCTGGCGCACCGAGCCGCCGGCGAACGACACGTTCGACAGCCTGTTCGGCATCGGCCCGTTCCGCGGCCAGGGCGACCACGGCACGTACCGCCAGACGACCGTGGCCGCGACCGCCGACCCCGGCGAGCCGAACCACGCGGGAAGCCCGCCCACGTCCTCGGTCTGGTTCTCCACCTTCGTCCCGGCCGACGGCCTCCTGACCGTCGACACCGTCGGCAGCGACTTCGACACCGTCGCCGCGCTGTACCGCGGTGACGACCTGGGGGCGCTCACGCCGCTCGCGTCGAACGACGATTCGGGGGGTGCGCGGACGAGCCGCGTCTCGGTCCGGCTCGCGCGCGGCCAGGTCCGGTTCGTGATCGCAGGCAAGAACGGGGCGTACGGCAATCTCGTCGTCAACTGGCGCTTCGACGCCGACCGTCCTGCCAACGACGACTTCGCGGCCGCGCGGGTGGTCGGCGGAGCGACGGGTTACGTCCGAGGGACCAACTGGGGCGCGACCTCGGAAAGCGGAGAGCCCGACCTCCTCGGCGACTCGGCCGGTCGATCGGTCTGGTACCGCTGGGTGGCGCCGACGGCCGGCCTCGCCGTCTTCGACACCTTCGACGTCGACCCGACCTGCGACCCGATCTGCCCGGACGACACGAGCTTCGACTCGCTGCTCGCCGCCTACCGCGGTTCCAGCCCCGCGTCCGCGACGCTCGTCGCCGCGAACGACGACACCGGCCTGGGCGGTGACAGCCGGATCTCGTTCCCCGTACTGCCCGGTGAGGTCTTCTACCTCGCGGTCGACGGCGACCGCACGCCGGACACGCTCTACCGCGTCGACGACCGCGGCTCGCTCGCGCTGGACTGGGTGGTCAGGCCGGAGAACGTCGACTTCGACCGGTCGCAGACGCTCGCCGGGATGGAGGGCCGCGTCGACGGGTCCGCGGGTCCCCGCAGCGCACGCGGCTGGCTCGAGCCGCTCTGGTATCGCTGGCGCGCTCCCGCCACCGGGCCGTTCGTGTTCGAGTTCACCGACCCCGGGGACGCATCGGGCTTCGAGATCTTCACCGGGGCCGGCATCGACACGCTCCGCGAGGTCACACCGCTGTATGCGGCCGGCCCGGGGACGACGTCGCTCGTCCGCTTCCAGGCCGAGGCGGGGACCGTCTACCACCTCGAGGTGACCCCCGACGAATGGGGCCTGTTCACCCTGCGCTGGTCGCCCACGTCGATGCCGACTCCAGGCCCGTCGCCGCCGCGGCCCGGGAACGACGACTTCGCCGCCGCGACGGCGATCTCCGGGACGAACGGCTCCGTCGCGGGGACGAACGTCGGCGCCACCCGCGAGCCCGACGAGCCGGACCACCATCCGTCGGAGCTCGTACGGATGACCGTCTGGTATCGCTGGGTCGCGCCCGCGGACGGCCTGTACTCGTTCTCGGTCGCGCTGCCGGCGGGGAGCGCGCTGAGCCCCGACGGCGCCGTGTACCTCGGCTCCGAGCTGGCGAGGCTGCGCACGGTCACGCGCTTCTCCCTCGCTCCGTCGACGTTCCGAGCGTCGGCCGGCCGCACCTACTGGATCGTCGTCGGCGGGTCGTGGCCGGACGGCGAAGAGGGGCCGTTCACCCTCGCGTGGCAGCAACCCCCGCCGTCCGTTCCGGCGCCGCCGGCGAACGACAACTTCGCGAACGCGACGCCGCTGCTGACGACGAACGCCTACCACTCGATCGTCGACGGCGACACCAACGTCGGCGCCACGGCCGAGCCCGGCGAGCCCGACCACGGGGGCGGCGGCAGGTCGGTCTGGTACCGCTTCGAGTGGACGTTCTCCGGTCGCAAGAGCTTCGTCGTGCACACGGTCGGCAGCGGGTTCGACACCACCGTCGCGGTCTACCGGGGGACGTCGCTCGGCGCGCTGACACCGGTCGTCCAGGACGACGACTCCGGCGGCGGTGGACGGAGCCGCGCCGAGTTCGAGGTGCGTCCGTCGCCCGGCGGCTGGCAGTCGCCCGACGTCTACTACATCGCCGTCGACGGCAAGGCCGGAGCCACGGGGGCGATCGGTCTCACGCTCCAGCCGATCTACGGGCCTGTCAACGACGCCTTCCACGCCGCCACGCAGCTGGCGGGCTCGTCGGGGACGGTCAAGGCAAACGCCCGCGACGCCACCTGGCAGCCGGGAGAGCGCGCACCGGGCGACCGGGCCTGGGACGGCTCGATCTGGTTCCGGTGGACGGCGCCGGCAGATGGAACATGGCGCTTCGACCTCGAGGGGACGGGCGAGGCGGCCAATCTCGGCGTCTGGACGGGCGACCGCCTGACCGAGCTCGTCCAGCTGACGTACACCGACGATCGCTGGATCGCCTACGCCCCGGTCAAGGCAGGGCAGTCGTACTCGATCTCGGTCGGGGTGAACCGCGGCTACGAGCCCGTCTACCTGAACTGGCGGCCGGCGAACGTCGGCGCGAACGACAACTTCGCGGCGGCCGAAGCGCTGTCGGGGGCGTCCGGCTCGCGGACGGCATCGAACGTGGAGGCGAGCGTCGAGCCGGACGAGCCGACGCACGCCGACAACCGGGGCGGCGCGTCGCTCTGGTACCGCTGGACGGCCCCGGCGGCCGGAACGCTCTCCGTGAGCACGCTCGTGAGCGACTTCGACACGCTGCTCGAGGCCTACCGGGGTTCCGCGCTCGACTCGCTCGCCTCCGTAGCCGCGAGCGACGACGCGGCCGGCACGGATCGCGGCGCCGTGCGCTTCCCCGTTACGGCCGGGACGACGTACTCGATCGCCGTGGACGGCTACGCGTGGGGCGACGACGTCCACGAGGGCGAGCGCGGCGCCGTGCGCCTCGCCTGGGACTTCGCGGCGCCGCCGGCGAACGACCGGTTCGCCGCCGCCGGCTCCATCTCGGCCGTTTCGGGAACCGTCTCGGGGACGACCCGGGGAGCGGACGACGAGCCTGGAGAGCCGGCA
>DATFQE010000239.1:0-6590 GCA_035264445.1 Gaiellaceae bacterium
GGGCGCCGGGCACCTCCTCCGGAAGACCGGGAACTTCGACCGAGACCGGATAGTCGCCCGCGAGCCCTTCCAGCCGCCCCGCCAGGAACGGCTCGAACGCGAGGTGGCGCCGGTCCTGCTGGCCGACGAGGACGACGAGCGGCGCCCTGTTCACGCGCGCGGTCGCCAGCGCACCGACCGCGTTCCCGAGGCCTGCCGTCGTGTGCAGGAGCACGAACGCCGGCTCGCCTCGCCCGAGCGCCCAGCCGGTCGCCATCCCGACGACCGAGCCCTCGTGCAGCGCGAGCACGAAGCTCAGGTCGTCGGGCAAATCCGTGAGGAACGCAATCTCCGTCGAACCGGGGTTGCCGAAGATCGTGGTCAGCCCGCGGCGGCGGAGGACGTCGAAGGCGGCGTCGCGCACGGTCACGGCGCGGGAGTATGGACTGCGGCGACGAAACGGTCGCGCCCGGCGCCGAGCGCGGCGCCGAGGAGCGCAACGGTCAACCCGAGGAGAACGGCGAGCGGAAGCTCCCACCCGCCGCTCCAGTCCTCGAGCGCGCCGACCGCGAACGTGCCCGCCGCCGCGACGGAATAGCCGATCGCCTGGGCCATCCCGGACAGCTCGCCGGCGCGCCTGGAGTCTGGAGCGCGGAGCACGAACAGCGTGAGCGCGAGGCTGAACGTCGCGCCCTGCCCGAGGGCGAGGAGCAAGACCCACACCCACGCGGCCGCCGGAGCAAACAGAAGACCGGCGAGCCCGGCGGTCTCCAGCAGCGTGGCGCCCGCCGCGAGGAGGCGCTGGTCCGTTACTCGTGTCGCGAAGACCGGAAACGCGAGCGAGGTGGGGATGCCCGCCAGCGCGTACAGCGCGAGCAGCGCGCCCGCCGCTGCGGCCCCGTAGCCGTCGTCGCGCAGGATCGACGGCAGCCATGCCAGACCCGCGTAGAAGATCAGCGACTGCAGGCCCATGAAGGCCGTGACCTGCCAGGCGAGCCGGTCGCCGAGCAGGTTGCGGAGGCCGCCGGTTCCGCGGCGCGGGATCGAGCGCCCGCGTTCAGTGAGGACGGCGAGCGCCACAACGCCCGTCGCGAGGGCCGCCGGGAGCGCCCACGCGGCGAGCGCCGCCTGCCAGCCACCGTCCAGCGCGCGTTCGAGCGGCACCGTGAGCCCGGCTGCGAGCGCCGCACCGCCGGACAGCGTTGCGACGTAGATGCCCATGAGGACGCCCGTCTCTCGCTCGAACCGGCCCTTGACGATCGCCGGCACGACGACGTTGCCGACGGCGACGCCCGCTCCGGCGAGGATCGTGCCGGCAAAGAGCGCGGCCGCCGACGGTGCGGCCCGGACGAGAACCCCGACGAGAACCGGGATCAGCGCGAGCGCGAGCGTGCGCTCCGCCCCAAGGCGCCGGGCCAGCACGGGCGCCACGGGCGCGAGCAGGCCGAAGCAGAGAATCGGCGTGCTGGTGACGAGCCCGGCCACGGCCGTCGAGAAGCCGAGATCGTCGGCGATCTCGTCGATGACCGGCGGGACGCTCGCGACCGGGATGCGCAGGTTCAGCCCCGCCAGGACGAGACCGGCCGCGAGCAGCGCGGGGAACCCTCTAGACGCGCTCGAGCCCGACGTAGTTCTCCGCGAGAGAGGCCGCCGCCCTCGGCGACGAAGCGACGTAGGCGAGCTGCGCAAGCTGAAGCTTCATGTCGAAGGCGTCGCCTCCCTCGAGCCGGTGGAGCATCGACGTCATCCACCAGGAGAAGTGCTCCGCGCGCCAGACGCGTCGCAGCACCTCGGCCGAGTACCCCGCGAGGCGCGACTCGTCGCCGTGCTCGAACCAGGCGGCGAGCGCGCCGGCCAGGACGCGCACGTCGGCGACCGCGAGATTGAGCCCCTTCGCGCCCGTCGGCGGGACGATGTGGGCGGCGTCGCCGGCGAGGAAGAGGCGCCCGAACTGCATCGGCTCGACGACGAAGCTCCGCATCCCCGTGACGCCCTTCTCGACGATCTCGCCACGGTTCAGCATCCACCCCTCGAGCGCGAAGCGCCGCTCGAGCTCGTCCCAGATCCGCTCGTCCGGCCACTCGTCGAGGTCCTCGTCGGGGCGGCACTGGAGGTACAGCCGCGTCAGGGTCGGCGAGCGCATGCTGTGCAGCGCGAACCCGCGCTCGTGGTAGCAGTAGATCAGCTCGTCGTTCGACGGCGGCGCCTCCGCGAGGATCCCGAGCCAGCCGAACGGATACTCGCGCGAGAACTCGGTCAGGACACCGTCCGGGATCGATTCGCGGCAGACGCCGTGGTAGCCGTCGCAGCCGGCAACGAACTCGCAGCGAACCTCTCCTCGTTCGCCGTCGTGGACGAACCCGATCGACGGCGCATCGGTCTCGACGCCGTTCACCGTGACGTCGTCCACCTCGAAGAGCAGCGGGCGGCCCGTCTGGATCCGGGCGGCGATCAGGTCCTTCACGACCTCCTGTTGCCCGTAGACGGTGATCGCCCGGCCGTCGGTAAGTGATGGGAAGTCGATCCGGTGGCGCTCGCCGCCGAATTGCAGCTCGATCCCCTCGTGGACGAGGCCCTCGCGGCGCAGGCGCTCGCCGACGCCCATCTCCTCGAGCAGGTCGACAGTGCCCTGCTCGAGCACGCCTGCCCGGATTCGGCGCTCGACGTAATCGCGGCTGCGCGCCTCCAAGACGACCGAGTCGATCCCGCGCAGGTGGAGCAAATGTGCAAGCACGAGCCCCGCAGGCCCAGCGCCGACGATCCCGACCAGCGTGCGCACTACGCGTCCTGCTCGCTCATGACCTCCTGGAAGACCGCGAAGGCACCGTTCGCGGCGGGCACGCCGCAGTAGATCGCGCTCTGGAGCAGGACCTCCTTGATCTCTTCTCGGGTGAGGCCGTTCCTCAGCGCCGCTGGAATGTGCATCGCGAGCTCGTTCTCGCGGTTGAGCGCGACGAGCGCCATCAGCGTTATGGCACTTCGCATACGCCGGTCGAGCCCGGGTCGTGCCCAGATCTCGCCCCACGCGTAGCGCGTGATCAGGTCCTGGAACTCGGCGGTGTCCTCCGTCGTGCCTGCGATCGCGCGGTCGACGTGCTCGTCTCCGAGCACCTCGCGGCGAACTCGCATCCCTTCGTCGTCGCTCATGCGGCCTCCTGGAGGGCAAGGTGCTCGCTCACGGCCGCGCCGAACGCGTCGGGCCGCTCGACGTTGGCGAGGTGAGCGGCACCGTCGAGGACGACGAGGCGCGCATTCGGTATCCCGCCGGTCAGCAGCTCAACGTCCGAGGATGCGGTGACCGGGTCGGCGCCTCCGACGATCACGAGCGTGGGCGTCCGGATCTTGCCGACGCGGTCACGGAAGTCCCAGCGCGCGAGGGCCTCGCACGCCGCGGCGTAGCCCTCGGCGGGCGTCCCGATGAGCATCTCCCGGTAGGCGGCTACGTCCTCGTCGGCCATGGCCGGGGTGAACCAGCGTGCCACCACCGAGTCGGCGATCGCCTCGACTCCCTCGGCGCGGACCTTGGCGGCGCGCTGAAGCCATTGCTCCGGCTCGCCGAACCTCGCGGTGGTGCACGCGAGCACCAGACGCTCGATCCGCCCCGGCTCGTTCGTGGCGAGCCACTGGCCGATCGCGCCGCCGAGCGACAATCCGCAGAACGACACACGGCCGATTCCGAGGTCGTCGAGCAGTTCGAGAACGTCGCGCCCGAGGTCGTCCACGCCGAAGGGCTCGGGCGAGACCGGCGTGGCGCCGTGACCGCGGAGGTCGTAGCGGAGGACCCGGAAGGAGCCCTGCCAACGCGGCACGTTCCGCGACCAGAGCTCGAGCTCAGTACCCAGCGAGTTCGCCAGCACCAGCACGGGCGCTCCATCCGGGCCGTCGAGACGGTGGTGGACCTTCATCGCAAGGCCGCGTCCACGAGCGCCTCGGCCTGCCCGAGGTAGGTCAACGGGTCGAGCGCCGCCTCCAGCTCCTCGCGCGAGAGCCGGACGCGGTCGTCCGCCTCGAGCTCCTCGGCCAGGGTGCCACTGCGGCCGGCTGCCTCGGCCACGAGCTCGTGCGCGACGCTGCGCCCCAGGCTCTCGCTCAGGGCGAGGGACACCCGCTCGGCCGCCACGCCGCCGGACGCACGGAGGTTGTCCAGCATCCGCTCGGGATGAACCTCGAGCCCGTCCAGGGTCCGGCGGACCGCGTCGGCCGCACCTCCCGTGAAGGCAAGCGCGCCGGAGAGCGCGTGCCACTCGGAGTGCCACCCGCCGAGACCACGCTCGTGCTCGTGTCCGCCGGGTGCGGTGAGCACCGCTGCGTAGCCGTGCGCCTGGCGCGCACACGCGAGGCCGAGCGCGGAGCCGACGGGGTTGCGCTTCTGCGGCATCGTCGAGGAGCCCCCGGCTGCGGTATCGGTCACCTCCGCGACCTCGGACTGGGCGAGCAACGCGACGTCGACGGCGACCTTGGCGAGCGCTGCCGCCGCGGCCGCCAGCGCGCCGGCGAGCTCGGCGACCCGCCCCCGGTCGGCGTGCCAGGCGAGCACGGGCTCGGCAAGGCCGAGCTCCTCGGCAAACAGGCGCCTGACCTCGAGCCCGAGCTCGCCGAAGGCAGCGAGCGTCCCGGCCGCGCCGCCGAGCTGCACTGCCAGTCGTTCCTCGCGCACGCGCGCGAGCCCGGTCCGGGCATCTCGAACGGCGACGAGCCAGCCCGCGGCCTTCAACCCGAACGTCGTCGGCACGGCGTGCTGGAGGAGCGTCCGCCCGACCATCGGCGTCGAGCGATACGTCTCGGCGAGCCGTGCGCATTCGGCGGCGACGCCGTCGAGGACGCCGAGCAGCAGCTCGAGCGCGCGGCGCGTGACGAGCATGGCCGCGGTATCGACGATGTCCTGGCTGGTCGCGCCGCGGTGAACGTACGCGGCCGCCTCGACGCCGACGGAATCGGTGAGCGCGCGGACGAGCGGCTCCGCAGGGTTGCCGCTTGCGCGGCCTTCGCCGGCGAGGCGCTCGGCGTCGAAGCGCTCCGGCCGGCATGCCGTGGCGATCGCCTCCGCGGCCTCGGCCGGAATCACCCCGGCCCGCGCTGACGCAGCGGCGAGCGCCCGCTCCGCCTCGAGCATGGCCGCGAGCCACGCGGCGTCCGACGTCGCGTCGACGAGCTCCGCCGGCACGAACAGCCGCTCGAACATCAAACGGCGAAGAACGGCGTCTGCTCGGGCCCTTGGAGCCGCACGTCGAATTCGAGCCCCGGCCGGGCGATCAGCCGGGCCCGCTCCTGCTCGGGAAGCGAGGTGAGGACGCGATCGTCGGCATTCGACTCGTCGTCGGGGAAGTACATCCGCGTCCGCACGGGCTTGAGCAGGCCGCGCGCGAACACGAGCACCGAGATATGGGGCGCCTGCAAGCCGCCTTCACCGTCGGCGACGCGCCCGGGCTTGCGGGTCACGAACGAGAACCGGCCCTCGGCGTCGCAGCCGCTCCGGGCCCAGCCGAAGCCCTCGACGTAGCGCCCGTCGGCGTCCGCCTGCCAGATCTCGACCATCGCGTCGGGCACAGGCCGGCCGTCGCCGTCCAGGACGCGGCCCTCGATCCGGACCGCGTCGCCGTCCTCCGGCGGGACGACCTGCGAGCGCTCCAGGTCGAGCAGCCCGAAAGAGAAGAAGGGGCCGACGGTCTGCGAGGGGGTCGGCTCGGAGGCCACTCAGGCCTCCATGGGCGTCTCGGTGGGGCCGCCCAGGACGACGTCGAAATGGTAGGCGAGCGCCCACTCCGGCACCGTCGTCTCCAGATCGAATGCGCAGACGAGCCGCTCGCGGGCTCTGGGGTCGCGAACGGACTGGAAGATCGGGTCGTACGCGAACAGCGGGTCTCCCGGGAAGTACATCTGCGTAACGAGCCGGTTCGTGAACGCCCGGCCGAAGAGCGAGAGGTGGATGTGCGCGGGCCGCCACGCGTTCGGGTGGTTCTTCCACGGGTAGGCGCCGGGCTTCACGGTGACGAAGCGGTAGCGGCCGTCGTCGTCGGTGAGACAGCGGCCCGCGCCGGTGAAGTTCGGGTCGAGCGGCGCCGGGTGCTGGTCGACCTCGTGGACGTAGCGCCCGGCCGCGTTCGCCTGCCAGATCTCGATCAGCGCCGAGCGGACGGGGCGGCCGTCGCGGTCGGTGACGCGCCCGGTGACGATGATCCGCTCGCCGAGCGGCTCGCCCGCCTGGCCAAGCGTCAGATCGTGGTCGAGCTCGCCGACGGCGTCGTGGCCGAAGACGGGCCCGGTCAGCTCCGAGAGCGTGTGCGGGAGCAGCAGAAGCGGCTTCGACGGAGCGCGCAGGGTCGTCGACCGGTAGTCGGGAAAGAGATACGGCGGGTCGACGCCGGCTTCGTGAACGATCTCGAGCGTGCTCATGCCGCGGAAGTCTCCCCGCTCGCGGGTCGGAGTGCCCGGAGCGCGTCGAGCTCGACGTCCTTTGGCGGCGCGCCGATCCGGAGCGAGTCGGCCACGCGCAGATCCCAGCCCGTCGCCTCGCGCGCCTGGTCGGCGGTCGCCTCGGGGTGGAGCTCCGTGAGCGTCAGCTCGCCGCTGCCGTCCCGCTCGAGCACGCCGAGGTCGGTGATCACGCACGT
>DATFQE010000240.1:0-6466 GCA_035264445.1 Gaiellaceae bacterium
GCAGGCCTCGAGATAGCGGCGCGCCTGCGCCGCGTCGAAGGCGCCCCGCTCGAGGAAGACGTCGGCGGCCTCGGCGAGCCGCGCCGCCTCGGGTAGCACGTCGCGGAGGGCGAAATCGAGGTACGCGTCGGCGTCGCCGAACTCGGGCGGCACGGCATGCGCACCGAGCCACGTCGGGATGCCGCCTTCCTCCGCGATCACGCGGAGGGACGCCAGCTCGGTCTCGCGATCGAGCCCGTAGCCGGACTTCGACTCGAACGTCGTCGTGCCCGCGCGGAGCATCCAGGCGTGGTGGCGCCTGACGGCCTCACGGAGGCCCTCCTCGCCGGCCTCGCGGGTCGCCCGGACGGTCGAGCGGATTCCGCCGCCGGCGGCGTGGAGCTCCTCATAGCTCGCTCCCGCTGCGCGGAGCGCGAACTCCTCCACGCGGTCGCCGCCGAAGCAGGCGTGCGTGTGGCAGTCGACGAGACCCGGGACCGCGCAGAGGCCGCGGCCGTCGAGCTCCTCGACATCGCCGTCCACCGGCCGGAGGTCGGCCATGCGCCCCACGCCGGCGATGCGGTCAGCGTCGGTCAGGACGAACGCGTCCTCGACCACCTCGACGTCGCCGAGCGAGCGCCCTCGAAGCGGCGCGCCGGAGCCGCGCGGCGTGGCGAGCTGCTCGAGATCGCGGATCAGCAGGCGGCCGGGCCCGCCTGGGCCGCTCATTCGCGCAAAGTCGGGAGGTCGAGCTCTCCTTCGCTTGCCGCCTCGAGCGCCTCGTCGTACCCGGCGTCCGCGTGTCGAAGCACGCCCGTTGCGGGATCCGTGGTCAGAACTCGCTCGAGCCGCTCCGCCATGTCGGCGGAGCCGTCCGCGACGACGACCATGCCGGCGTGGATCGAATTGCCGATGCCGACGCCGCCGCCGTGGTGGACGCTGACCCACGTCGCCCCCGCGGCCACGTTGACGAGCGCGTTCAGGATCGGCCAGTCGGCGATCGCGTCGGAACCGTCGAGCATCGCCTCCGTCTCGCGGTACGGGGACGCCACCGAGCCGGAGTCGAGGTGGTCGCGGCCGATCACGACAGGCGCGCTGACACGACCCGCGCGCACGAGCTCGTTGATCACGAGGCCCGCGCGGGCGCGGTCGCCGAGTCCGAGCCAGCAGATCCGGGCCGGGAGTCCCTGGAATGCGACTCGCTCGGGAGCGAGCTCGAGCCAGCGCTGGAGCAGGATGTCGTCCGGGAAGAGCGTTCGCAGCATCTCGTCGATCGCGGCGATGTCCGCCGGATCGCCCGACAGTGCCGCCCAGCGGAACGGCCCGATGCCTCGGCAGAAGAGCGGGCGGATATAGGCCGGGACGAAGCCCGGGTATGTGAAGGCGTCGCTTATGCCTGCCTCATGGGCCTCCCCACGAAGGTTGTTGCCATAATCGAAAACATAACTGCCGCGGCGGACGTACTCGAGGAGGCCCTCGACGTGGCGGGCGATCGACTCTCGCGCCCGCCGGAGATAGCCCTCGGGATCGGACTCGCGCAGCCGCCCCGCGTCCGCGACGGAGAGGCCCGCCGGCACGTAGCCGGTCAGCGGATCGTGCGCCGCGGTCTGATCCGTGACGAGATCGAAAGCCTCACCCCGGCGCGCGAGCTCCGGCACCACCTCGGCCGCGTTCCCGAGCAGCCCCACGGACAGCGGCCGCCTGGCAGCGGCCGCCGCACGCACGCGGGCGAGCGCGTCCTCGAGCGAGTCGCTCGCCTCGTCCAGGTAGCGGGTCTCGAGGCGCCGCTGGATCCGGCTCGGGTCGACCTCGACACAGAGGATCGCCGCGCCCGCCATCGTCGCTGCCAGCGGCTGCGCACCGCCCATCCCACCGAGCCCGGCTGTCAGGATCGACCGCCCGCTCAGGTCAGCTGAGCCGTAGTGGCGCTCACCCGCGGCCGCGAAGGTCTGGTAGGTGCCCTGGAGAATCCCCTGCGTGCCGATGTAGATCCAGCTGCCGGCCGTCATCTGGCCGAACATCGTCAGGCCCTCGGCCTCGAGCCTCCGGAACTCGTCCCACGTCGCCCACCGCGGCACGAGCAGCGAGTTGGCGATCAAGACGCGCGGGGCGGACGGCGACGTGCGCAGCACGCCGACGGGCTTCCCGCTCTGGACGAGCAGCGTCTCGTCGTCGCCGAGCGTCAGCAGCGTGCGAACGAGAGCGCGCAACGCGTCGTGGGACCTCGCCGCCTTGCCGGAGCCGCCGTACACGACGAGGTCCTGCGGGCGCTCGGCCACCTCGGGATCGAGGTTGTTGAGCAGCATGCGCAGCGGCGCCTCGGTCGACCAGGAGCGGGCGTTGAGCTCCGGGCCGCGCGGCGCACGGATCGAGGCCAGGTCGCCGCACAGCCGCTCGACCAGCATGTCGAGCGTCCCGGTCGCGCTCACGACGGTTTCCGTCCTTTACGCCGCCGTTCCTCGCGCTTCGCGCGCGAGAACCGCAGCCATGTCCAGCCCGTCCCCAGGACGAACGCGAACCCGGCGCCGATCGCCGCCCGGTCCGCGCTCTGCCCGGATGCGAGCAGGAAAACGAAGCCGATCGCCGCAAGCGCGCCGTAGAACAGCGCGCTGGTCCGGAAGGGCCGCGCCGGCACCCCCCGCTCGCCGGCGAAGAGCGAATCGCGCCTGCGCCCGTTCTCGCTCATCCGAGCGCCCCGATCTCGGCCTCGACCGCCTCCTGCAGCGAGCCGTCGCGAATCGCATCGGCCACGGCCTCGATGTCCTGCGTGAGCGGCCGGTCGTCGCGAAGCCTCGGGGACAGCCCGCGCACGAACGAGCGCGCGGCGGCGACCCCGTCGCCCGGAGCCAGCGGAGCGAGGAACTCGACCGCCTGACACCCCGCCAGCAGCTCGATTGCGACTGCGCGCTCCGAGTTGCCGAGGACCTGCCAGGCCTTCAGGCCCGCCGCGTTCCCCATCGAAACGTGGTCCTCCTGCCCGGCGCTCGTCGGGATCGAGTCGACGCTCGCCGGATGGCAGAGGGACTTCGACTCGCTGACGAGCGACGCGGCCACGTACTGGGGGATCATGAACCCGGAGTTGAGGCCGCCGTCCGCCGTGAGGAACGCCGGCAGGCCCTCCGAGAGCGAGGGGTTGACGAGACGCTCGGTGCGGCGCTCCGAGATGCTCGCCAGCTCGGAGGCCGCCATCGCGAGGGCGTCGAGCGCGAATGCCAGCGACTGCCCGTGGAAGTTGCCGTTGGAGACGAGCTCTCCGCGCTCCACGAGCACGAGCGGGTTGTCCGTCGCGGCGTTGAGCTCGACGGCGACCGTCGCTTCGACGTACGCGAGCAGGTCACGCGCGGCTCCGTGCACCTGCGGCGCGCAGCGGACCGAATACGCGTCCTGCACCTTGTCGCACCAGCGGTGCCCCTCCATGACCGCCGAGCCCTCGACGAGACGCAGCACGTTCGCCGCCGCAACCGCCTGCCCCGGCAGCGGACGCAGCTGCTGCACCTCGGGGCCGAACGCGACCCGCGAGCCCTGGAGCGCCTCGAGCGACAGCGCGCACGCGATGTCGGCCGCGACCGCGAGCCGGCTCGCACGGACGACGCCGAGCGCCCCGAACGCAGCCATGAACTGCGTGCCGTTGATCAGCGACAGGCCTTCCTTCGTCTCGAGGACGACCGGAGCGAGGCCGGCGCGCGCCAGCGCCTCCGCGCCGGGCAGGAGCTCGCCGTCGAGCTCCGCCTCGCCCTCGCCCACGAGCGGCAGCGCGAGGTGCGCGAGCGGCGCGAGGTCCCCGCTCGCGCCGACCGAGCCCCGGCTCGGCACGCGCGGAAGCACGTCGTGCTCGAGGAAGGCGACGAGCAGCTCGGCGAGCTCGACACGCGCGCCCGAATAGCCCTTCGCGAGCGTGTTCGCCCGCAGGAGCAGCGCCGCGCGCACGATCTCGCGCGGATACGGCTCCCCCACACCGCACGCATGGCTCCTCAGCAGGCGCAGCTGGAGCTCCAAGGCGAGCGCTTCCGGGATCTCCTGCGAGACGAAGCGGCCGAACCCCGTGTTCACGCCGTAGGTGTGGTGACTGTCGCTGTGCGCCACCTCGTCGACGAGCTCTCGCGCGGCCCGCATGCGCTCCGCCGCGGACGTCGCGACCGCGGCCGGCTCACCCTTCACGGCGACCTCCCAGACGTCGGCGATCGTCAGGGCGTCGCCGGTGAGGCCGATCGCCGTGCGCTGCGCCACGCGGTGAGTCTAGTCCTCGTCTCGCCACGCTCGGTCGCGCCGCAGCAGCCGCAGCTCGAGCACACGTGACGCGTCGAAGTCGGCGATGTTCAGCTGGGCGCCGGCGGCCGCCGCTGCGGCGCCGGCCGGCATGAGCCCCACCAGCTCGGACCCGAGGACGCGGGCTCCCCGGGCGGTCGCCTCCTCCTCGACGCGGGCGAGGATCTCGTGCAGCGCGGCGGCTTCCCAGTCCTCGACGTTCATGCTGACCTGGACGCGGCCCGCCAACGGGAGGTCGAGCCCGAGAGCTCGCACACCCGGAAAGCCGCCGCCGCGCTCCCTGACGACCGCGGCGATCGCCCGGGCGACGACGAGATCCGCGTCCATGAGATCGACGTTGAAGGCGATCAGCGGCCTCCGTGCGCCGACGATGACCGCACCGGCCCGCTCGTCGAGCCGGGGCGGCCCGAAATCCGGGGCGAGCTCACCCGACTCGAGCCGGCGGGCGAGCTCTTCGGTCCCGCCGCGCCGGAAGAACGCCGGCCCGCGGCCCGGCGCCAGCTCGCCGTAGACGAAGACCGGCAGAACGAGGTCCGCGGCGATCCGCTCCGCCACGCGACGCGCCGCAGACCGTGCTCGATCCATGTCGGCGAGCTCGATCGGCACGACGGGGACGACGTCCGCCGCTCCGATGCGAGGATGGGCGCCCTCATGGCGCCGCAGATCGATCCGTTCGCGCGCCTCCGCGACGCCGGCGACCAGCGCGTCGACGATGCCCGCGTCGCCCGCCACGAGCGTGAACACGGAGCGGTTGTGATCGGGATCGGTGTGGACGTCGAGCAGCTCCGCATGGCGCGCGAGGGCTGCGCCGATGGCGTCGATCGTCGTACGGTCGCGCCCCTCGGAGAAGTTCGGCACCGCCTCCAGGGGCAACGGCATGAACGTACTCTAGGAGCGGTGAAGGCGTACTACGACGCGCGGGCTCCGGAATACGACGACTGGTTCCACGGGGTAGGCCGCTACGCGGACCGCGACCGCCCCGGCTGGGAGGACGAGCTCGAGGATCTGTTCGCGACGCTCGCAGGTCTCGCTCCCGCTCGCACGCTCGACGTCGCGTGCGGCACGGGGTTCCTCACCAGGCACCTTCGCGGTCAACTGACCTGCCTCGACCAGAGCGCGCGGATGCTGGCGATCGCCGCCGAACGGGTTCCGCACGCCACGATGGTGAACGCCGAGGCGATGCCGCTTCCGTTCGCCGACGGGGAGTTCGAGCGTCTCTTCACCGGTCACTTCTACGGACACCTCGAAGAGCCCGACCGGGTCGCGTTCCTCGACGAGGCGCGGCGCGTGGCAGACGAGCTCGTCGTGGTCGACTCTTCGCTGGCGCACTCGCCGGTCGCCGAGGAATGGCAGCCGCGGTTCCTGAACGACGGCTCCGAGTGGGCGGTCTACAAGCGCTTCTTTACGGGCGACGGACTCGCCGAGGAGCTGGGCGGCGGCGAGGTGCTGCACGACGGAATGTGGTTCGTGGTGGTTCGCGCGCCCGCGTGACGCGGCGGCGCTCGTCGTATCGCTCCTTCGCATCCCTCCAGCGCGACCTCGCGGTCTGCCGGGCCTGCGCCGAGGCCGGCTACCCGCTCGAGTCGCTGCCCGTGATCGCGCCGTACTCCGGCCAGCGCGCGTACATCTACGGCCAGGCCCCGGGCTTCGTCGAAGGGTTCGAGCGGCGCCCGTGGCGCGGTCGCGCGGGACGCACACTCCGGCGCTGGCTTCAGCTCGACGAGGACGCGTTCTACGAGACGTTCTACTGCGCTTCGGTCACGCGCTGCTATCCGGGCAAGGCGCCGTCCGGGCGGGGCGACCGGACGCCGACCTCGCGCGAGCAGGAGCTCTGTGCGTTCTGGCGCCACTGGGAGCTCAGGCTGATCGAGCCGCAGCTGATCGTCACGGTCGGCGGGCTTGCCGCACGCCGGCTGCTCGGTCTGGCGAGCGTGTCGGACTTCGTCGGCAAGAGCTACATGCTCGGGCACGCGATCGCGATCCCGCTTCCGCACCCCTCGGGAGCGAGCGGCTGGCTCAACGACCGGGCCAACCGTGCCCGGCTCGGTAAGGCGCTCACGCACGCCCGCGGAGAAGTAGCGAGGCTCGGGCAAACGGAAGACCGGAGCTAGACTCGACGTTGTTGCAAGATGTGCAGCAAACACCGCTTTATCGCGACACGTTCGCGCGCCTGCTCGGCTTCCTGAAGCCGTATCGCTGGTCGCTGGCGGTATCGATCGTG
>DATFQE010000241.1:0-4661 GCA_035264445.1 Gaiellaceae bacterium
ACCTGCGTCAGCAGCGGCCGCTTCACGTCGATCCCGAACTGGTCGACGATGTAGGCGGCGTCCTCGGCGGACAGGGCCATGTTCTTCGGGTTGAGCGGGTCGATCGCGGGCGGCCAGATGAACGCCTCGGGCAGGCCTTCGTGCTTCGGGACGTATTCGCGCATGTGGTAGATGTGGGCGTCGTAGCGCGCCAGCGAGGGGACCAGGAAGTCGAGGACGCCGGGGTTCGGCGTCGAGAGGTCGATGTGGCAGCGCCAGATCCAGCGCGCGCTCGACGCGTCGAAGTGCTCGATCATCGCCGCCGGCTGCGGGTCGTGGACGCAGACGTAGTCGTAGTCGTCCTCGAACTCCCCGGCGTTCAGCGCGTTGTAGCGCCGGAAGACCTCCTGCTGCTCCTCGGTGAGCCCCGTCTCGGCGCCCTGGAGGGCGTTGTGGATCGTCTTCGTGACGTCGAAGAACTCGTCGGCGCCCTTGATGATCCGCCACTCGACGTCGAGGCCCGCGTCGCGCATCAGTGGGATCAACGTGTAGTTGATCTCGGCGACGCCGCCGCCGAAGGCCGTCGCCGACAGGTGCACGACACGCTTGCCCTGGAGCGGCTCCGCCAGCCGGCGGATCTCGTCCATCAGCCCGCGCGTGGCGATCGTCGCGTAGTCCGCCAGTGACTTCGAGCCGACGTTGACGAGCTGGAGCATGAGGCGGAGTCCTGGCGCTAGAGGGACGAAGGCGCGAGAATAACGTTCGCTCAGGCGGTCAGAAACTTGACGAAGCGAAGGCGGGAGCCGCGGCCGTCGTGCCGTTCACCGACCTCGAACTCGTCCACGACGGCACGGATGATCGCGATGCCGAGACCGCCCTCGGTGAGCTCGCCCGCCTCGACCAGCTCGTTCGGGTCGAAGCCCGCGCCGTCGTCGGAGACCTCGACCACGAGCCGGTCGTCGTAGAGCTCGTAGACGATGTCGACGATGCCGCCGTTCCCGCGGTACGCGTGGCGGACGGAGTTCGTGCACGCCTCGGTGACTGCGAGCTTGAGGTCGTTGATCGTCTCGTCGTCGAGCGGCCGCATGCGCGTGACTCCGCTCAGCGCAAGTCGGCCCAGCAGCACGTACTCGGCCCTCGCGGGAATCGTCAAGCGGACTTCGCGCATGCCGAGGTGCGGAGGCTGCGGGCCTTCGCTCACGGACGAGGGATTGCCGAAGGTTTCGTCAACTAAACCCACGAGGCCCGCGAAGGCTAGCTGCAGGCGTATGCGGCCGCTCCGCGCGGCCGCTCGGCTAGGCGGACGGCGACCGTCTTTCGCTCGCCTCCGCGGACGATCTCGAAATCCGACTGCTGCCCGGGCTCGAGCCGCTCACTGACGATCCGGACGAGGTCGTCGGCGCTCCGCACCGGCCGGCCGTCGATCGCCACGATCACGTCGGCACCCTTCTTGAACTGGACGCCCCGGAAGAGCTCGGGGTCGCGTCCGCAGCGCAGGCCTGCGCGCAGGCCCGGGCTGTCGACGGCGATCCGGTCCACGACGGCGCCGCGGTCGACGCGGTAGTCGAAGCGCTCGGCGAGCGTCGGCGTCAGCGTGCCCGCCGTGACGCCGACGTACGCGTACGCAACGCGACCGTTCTCGATCAGCTGCTTCATCGAGCGCTTGGCCGCGTTGATCGGGATCGCGAAGCCGACTCCCTCGGAATCGCCGGACTCGCTGCGGATCTGTGCGTTGATGCCGATCACGCGTCCCTGCGAGTCGAGGAGCGGCCCGCCCGAGTTGCCGTGGGTGATCGGAGCGTCGGTCTGGATCGCGTCGACGACGTTGAAGCTCGACGTCAGCGACGGGATCGAGCGGCTGTTCGACGAGACGACGCCGACCGCGAGCGAATCGGTGTTCCCGAACGGGCTGCCGATCGCGGCGACGGGCTCGCCGACGACGACCTTGCTCGAGTCCCCGAGCGGAACCGGCGTGAGCGCATGGTCGTCAGGGTTCAGCTTCAGCACGCCGACGTCGTCGTTGAGGTCGATGCCGACGACCTCCGCGTCCACGCGGTCGTTGTCACGGAAGGCCACGTACACGCGCTTGGCCATCTTGGTCGGCTGGTTCTCGCCGGCGGTCGAGATCACGTGCGAGCTCGTCAGCAGGTAGCCCTCGCGCGAGACGACGAACCCGGAGCCCTGCGCCGCGTGCTCGTCGTCGCCGCTCGTCGGCTGCTCGTCGAAGAGCGAGTAAATCGTGACGACCCCGGGCGAGCGCCGGCGGTAGATCTGAGCCGGATCGAACTCGTTGCCCAGCTGAGGCTTCACCGCCGGGGCGGCCTGCGCGCCGTCGTCCTCCACCGTGCTCAGCGTGACGGTGTCGCCTTCGTCACCCACGCCGAAGAGGGCCACGCCGCCGAGCACGACCAGGCCGCCGAGGGCAGCCGCGACGAGAGCGATCACGGCGACCTGGCCCGCGCGCATCAGGCGGTCACTGTAGCGATGACCTTTTCAGACCGTTTTCACGTGGAAACGGTCGGCGCTGCCAGCTCGTTTTCACGTGGAAACGCCTCAGATACCGGCAGACGCAGCGTGAACCGGGTGCGACCGTCGTGCTCCGCGAGCTCGAGCGTCCCGCCCATCAGCTCGGCCAGCTCCCGCGCGATCGCGAGCCCGAGCCCGCTGCCGGACGCCATCGTCCCGTCGACGCGGTAGAACCGCTCGAACACATGGGGCCGGTGCTCCTCGGGGATGCCGGGACCGTCGTCCTCGACCACGAGCTCCACCGCGTCCTCGCCACGCTCGGCACGGATCGTGACCCTGGTTCCCTGCGGAGTGTGCCGCAGCGCGTTCTCGATCAACGAACGCGCGACCTGGACGACTCGCTGGCTGTCCCCACGCGCCCAGACGGGCCCGTCGACCGTGGCATCCAACGTGTGCCCGCTCGCCTGCGCGAGCGGCGCCAGCTCGTTCACGACCAGCGCGACCGTCTCGGCGACGTCGACAGGCTCGGCCTCGACGTGCAGCCGGCCCGCGTCGAGACGGGAGAGGTCGAGGAGCTCCGCCGTCAGCTTGCCCAGGCGGTCGAGCTGAGCGCGCATCTCCCGGACGAAATCACGGCGGGTCGGCTCGTCGAGCTCCTCGTCGTCGAGCAGCTCGAGGTGGCCACCGAGCGAGAAGATCGGCGTTCGCAGCTCGTGTGAGGCGTTCGCGATGAACTCGCGGCGCGCATGGTCCAGGCCGGCGAGACGCTCGCGCATGCGGTCGAACGCCCGAGCGAGCTCACCGAGCTCGTCGCTGCGCGGGTCGACGATCGGCTCGTCGAATTGGCCGGACGCGATCCGGTCGGCGGCCCGCTCGAGCCGGCGGATGCGTCCTGCGAACACATTCGCTCCGGTGAGCCCGACGAGCAGTGCAGTGCCGAACGCGAGCAGGCCGGCGATCAGGATGCTCTGCTTGACGTAGTCGACCGCCTCGAGGGTGTCGTCGAGCCGCGAGCTGAGCAGAAGGAACGGCCCGGTCTCGATCACCGGGACGGCGACCTCGCCGTAGAGGCGTCCGTTCCGCTCGACGGTCCCGCGCTGGAGCCGAAGCGTCCTGCCCGAGCGCTCGACGATGGGGTCGTCGTTGAAGGAGGTGGAACGGAACCCGGAGTCCGCCTGGAGACTGAGATCGGGCGGAACGATGGTCAGGTAGACGTAGAGGAGGACTCGTGCGTTCTGGCTCCGCGACGTCTGGTCGACCCAACGCTCCCACAGAAACGCGTCCTGCGGGACCTCGGGGCGGAGATTGAGCGCGGCGCCCTGAAGCTGGTCGAGGCGGTTGTCGATCAGCCTGCGCTCCAGCGAGGGGACGACTGCGACGTACACGATCGTGAAGGCGCCGGCGAGCACGAGCAGCAGCGCCGCGCTGAGACGCGCGCCGACCCCCCAGCGGAGGTGCGGCCTCATCCGCGGAAGCGGTAGCCGACCCCGCGCACGGTCTGGATGAACTCGGGCTCGGCGGGGTCGCGCTCGAGCTTCTCACGGAGGTGGCGGACGTGGACGTCGATCGTGCGCGGCTCGCGGTAGGCGGAGTCGCCCCAGAGCGACTCGAGCAGCATCTGGCGCGTGAAGACGCGTCCGGGCTGGGCGGCTAGCGACCGCAGGAGCTCGAATTCGACGTACGTCAGCGGGATGTCACGCCCGTGAGCCTCGACCTGGCGGCGATCGAGATCGATGCGGAGCCCGTCCGTCTCGATCGGCCCGGCGCCGCGCGGATCGTGGCGTGGAGCGGACGCCCTGCGCAGGAGCGCGCGCACGCGGCTGCGGAACTCGCGGATCGAGAACGGCTTCGTGATGTAGTCGTCGGCGCCGAGCTCGAGGCCAAGCACCTTGTCGAGCTCGTCGTCGCGGGCGGTCAGCATGATGATCGGCACCGAGCTCACCGACCGCAGGCGCTTGCAGACCTCGAGGCCGTCGAGCTTCGGAAGCATCAGATCGAGCACGACGAGGTCGACGTGCTCGTCGTCGAAGCGGCGCAGCGCCTCCTCGCCGTCGCGGGCGGGTATGACGCGAAAGCCGTCCCGCTCGAGCGGGTACGTCAGGAGCTTCTGGATCGAGTCCTCGTCGTCGACGAGCAGGATGGTGGAGGAGTCGGGCATCCGCCTGGGCAGCCGGCGAGGATCGCCTGGACTCGACCTACTATAGCCCGGCGATGAC
>DATFQE010000242.1:0-7573 GCA_035264445.1 Gaiellaceae bacterium
ACGCCGGTCACGTTCGTCTGGGGCGATCCCGAGCGGCCGCGCCTGCTGCTCACGCAGGTTCGCGGGAAGTACTACTTCGAGAAGCTCGTCCGCGGAACGGGCGGCAAGGTCGTGGTCACCGACGTGAACGGCGCCGGCGCCGTCTGGATCGAGGGCGAGCCGCACGTCGTGTTCATCCAAACCGACCGCGGCGGCGGCATCGACCTCCCCGGGAGGCTCGCCCGAAACTCGCTCGTCTGGTCGCGCGGGCCGGTCACCATGAGGCTCGAGGGCGCGATCTCCCGCGAGGACGCCGAGCGGATCGCTCGGACCGTTCGCTGAGGAACCGGCGCGCGGGCCGCGGTGTAGAGGTGGAAACGACGAGAGGAGTTGGAAAATGCGCACGCTGGTCCTCACGCTCGCCACGGCCGCCGCGCTCGCGGTGGCAGGCACGGCGTCGGCCGGAGGCTGGGCCACGGCGGGCGTGAGCCCGCTGCCCGCCGACCCGACCGCGGGGTCGACCTGGGACGCCAAGATCACGATCCTCCAGCACGGGCGGACGCCGCTCGTCGGCGTGCAGCCGACGATCTCCCTGGTCGGGAGCGGCGGTGAACGGAAGACGTTCGCCGCCAAGGCGACGGACGAGCCCGGCGTCTACCTGGCCGAGGTGAAGTTCCCGGCCGCGGGCTCGTGGTCCTACGAGGTCTACGACGGCTTCACGCAGTACGGCGGCGCTCAGACGCACACGTTCGGCACCATCTCGGTCGGGCCGGGCTCGGGCGGCTCGGGCCTCGACCTTCCCTCGCTGCCGGTGTCGGCGGCGATCCTGCTCGGCGTGGCGGCCGCGATCGCGCTCGCTCTGGGGATGCGACGCGCGCGGCCGCGGCCGGCGCCGCAGATCTAGGCGGGGAAGCGGGCGGGGCGGACGGTTGCCGCCCCGCCCGTTTCGGCAGGTTTAGCTTGCGTTTCTTTTGTTTGCCTTTGGCTAATACCCCTTCATGGGGAGATCCAGAGTGTCGACGGAGCCGAACTAAGGGCACATGGCGTCCCCTGAACTCCAGACTCTCGAAGAGACCGAGGCCGAGCGGATCGAGCGCTGGCGGGCCGAGGAGCTCGAGCGGGCCGGGTACGAGCCCCGCTCGGCGGCGAAGATCGCGGTCCGCCCGGACATCGATCTCCACGTCGCAGTCGATCTCCTCGCTCGCGGGTGCCCGCCCGAGCTCGCCCTAGACATCCTCCTCTAGAGCTTCGGTCGGCAGGCACCGGCGCGCGCGGGCAGAATCCCGGCGCGTGACCCTGGTGGCGTCCATCCCCTCGCCCGACTCCGGCGTGATCGAGCTCGGCCCGCTTTCGCTCCACATGTACGGGCTGATGCTCCTCCTGGGCATCGCCGCCTGCATCGGCATCACCGGGCTCCGCTGGACGCGGCGCGGCGGCGACTGGGACCTCGTGCTGCGCGTGGCGGTCTGGGGCGTGGCCTTCGGGATCGTGGGCGCCCGCGCCTACCACGTGATCACGAGCTGGGACGAGGTCCCGAACGAGTGGTGGGGCGTGTTCGCGGTCTGGAAGGGCGGCCTCGGTGTCTGGGGCGGCATCTTCGCCGGGTGCGTCGCGGGCGCGGTGATCGTGCGCCGCTCGGGCGAGAGCGTGGCGGCGTTCGCCGACGCGGTGGCGCCCGGCCTGCTCGTCGCGCAGGCGATCGGTCGGGTCGGCAACTGGTGGAATCAGGAGTTGTTCGGGAAGCCGACCGACGCCG
The DNA here is from genome assembly GCA_035264445.1 of Gaiellaceae bacterium. Classification (GTDB taxonomy): domain Bacteria; phylum Actinomycetota; class Thermoleophilia; order Gaiellales; family Gaiellaceae; genus DATFQE01. Next base: position 1,736 of record DATFQE010000242.1, read on the forward strand.
CCTGGGGCCTCGAGATCGACCTCGAGCACCGGCCGCCGGAGTACGCCGACTCCGAGACGTTCCATCCGACGTTCCTCTACGAGGGGTTGTGGGATCTGTTCGCCGCGGGGTTGCTGCTGCTCGTCGACCGCTTCTTCCGGATCCGGCCGCCCGCGCTCTTCTCGCTCTACGTGGCGCTCTACTGCGCGTTCCGCGTGTACGAGGAGACGCTGCGGATCGACAGCTCGCACCATTTCTGGGGCCAGCGCCTGAACTTCTGGGTCGCGCTCGTGCTGCTCGTGCTCTCGACCGCGTTCTTCGTCTGGTGGCAGCTCATCAGACCATGGCGGCGGCGACGGCGGGCGGGGCGCGCGGCTGAACCGGGCGGTCGTGGGCCGGCGATGGCGATCCCGAAGAAGCGCGTCCGATCCCCTCGCTAGCTTGGGGCCGTGATCGTCGGGGAGCTCGACCTCGACCTCGAGGCGTTCGAGGGGCCGTTCGACCTGCTCTTGACGCTCGTCCTGAAGGACGAGCTGCCGGCGGGCGACGTCGACGTGGCCGCGATCGTGGTCGAGTTCTGCGAGCAGCTCGCCGAGCGTGACGAGCTCGACCTCGAGGCTTGCGGGGAATTCCTGGTGCTCGTCGCCGGACTGCTCGAGCTCAAGGTGCGGGCGCTGTTCGGGCTCGGCGAGGGCGAGGACGCGCTGGAGCTCGATCCCGACGAGGCGGCGGCCGACCTGGCGGCGCGGCTGGCCGAGTACCGGCGCATCCGAGACGCGGCTTCGTGGCTTCGGGAGCGTCTCGCCGAGGAGCGGTTCTTCCGCGTCGGGCCGGCGGCCCTGGCACCTGTGGCGGCTCGGCGCCTGGGCGATCAGGATCCCGCGTCGCTCGGGGCTGCGCTGCGCGCGCTGGCCGTCGAGCCGCCGTCCGTGTCGCTGTCGCACATGGCGCTGCGGTTCCCACCCGTGTCGCTCTTTCTCGAGCGCTTCCGGGCGGTCCTGCGCCGGCGGGCGCGCTTCGACTTCGACGGCGAGGTGGCAGCGTTGAGTCGCGTCGAGCAGGCGGTCGCGTTCCTGGCGCTGCTCGAGCTGCGGAAGGGCGGCGAGGTGACGCTGTCACAGTCGGCGGCGTTCGCGCCGATCCGCGTCGCGCGGGCGTCCTCGTCGAGGGAGGAGGTGAGCTCGTGGAGCGCACGCTCCGCCTGATCGCGTCGAACCCGGCCGACGTGCTGGCGCGGACGATCGAGGCGCTGCTCGTCGTGGCGAGCGCGCCGCTGTCGGTGGACGAGCTCGCGGCCGCCGCGGACGACGACCGCGAGCGCGTCAAGACGGCTCTGGCCCTGCTCGCGGAGCGGTATCGCGAGGGCCGGAGCGGGATCGTGCTCGAGCACGTCGCGGGTGGCTGGGCGTTCCGCGCCGCGCGGGAGGCGTCGGAGGCCTGCGCCCGGTTGTTCGAGCGGCCGGTCGAGCGAGGGCTCTCGGCCGCCGCACTCGAGACGCTCGCGATCGTCGCGTACCTCGGCCCGGCCACGCGGCCCGAGATCGCGCGGCTGCGCGGGGTCGCGGCCGATTCCGTCGTGGCGGGCCTGCTCGAGCGCGGCCTGATCGCCGAGGCGGGGCGAGACGAGCACGCGGGCGGCGCGGTCCGCTACCGCACCACGCCGCTGTTCGAGCGCGTGTTCGGCCTGGAGTCGCTGTCCGCCCTCCCGCGCCTCGACGACCTGGGCGGCGACGCCGACGAAATCCGCGACCGCCTGGAGGCGATCGCGGAGAAGCGCCCGGCGTAAGCGTTGCCCGGCGTAAGCGTTCCCCGCCCCTTAAGGGGTGGGGATTGGAGCCTGTCCACCCGCCACCCGCGGTCGAGCGTACCCCCGAACGACGCACACGTCTGCGCCGATTTCGGGTCAGTTCTGCAACACGGCAACATGCGGTCGTGCGCCTCAACGCCTACCTCGCGCGCGCAGGGGTCGCGTCCCGGCGGCGCGCCGACGAGCTGATCAAGGCCGGCCGTGTGCTCGTGAACGGCGAGCCCGGCCGGCTGAACACGTTCGTCGGTGCGACCGACACCGTCGAGGTAGACGGCCGCGCCGTCGCGGCCCAGCGCCTCGCGTACGTGCTGCTCCACAAACCGGCGGGCGTGGTCACGACCGCCCGGGACCCACACGGGCGGCCGACCGTCGTCCAGCTCGTCCCCGCGGAGCCGCGCGTCGTCCCGGTCGGCCGCCTCGACGCCGACACCACCGGCGCCCTCCTGCTCACGAACGACGGCGAGCTCGCGCACCGGCTCGCGCACCCGCGCTACGAGGTGGAGAAGGTCTACGAGGCCGAGGTCGACGGCCGGCCGACCGACCACGCGCTGCGGCGTGTCCGCGAAGGCGTGCTGCTCGACGACGGCGCCACGGCGCCCGCCCGAGTGCGCCGGCTCGGCCCGACGCGCGTCGAGCTCGCCATCCACGAGGGGCGCAAGCATCAGGTCAAGCGCATGCTCGAAGCGGTCGGCCACCCGGTCCGCTCGCTCCACCGCAGCCGCTACGCCGACCTCGACCTCACGGGCCTCGAGCCCGGCGCCTGGCGCGAACTGACCGACCGCGAGGTCGCCGGGCTCCGCGCCGCTACTCGTACCAGGTCAGCACGGCGAGGATGACGTAGAGGGCGACCAGCGCCCACCCTTCGAACGCGACCGCCTCGCCGTCGCCCGTGATCTGCCACATCGCGAGCGCCGTGAGCAACAGCGCCCCGATGTAGACCGGCCCGAGGACGAAGGTCAGCCGGTGCTCCAGGAACAGCGACAGCAGCACGAGCGCCGGGAACACGAAGACCGCGATCTGAGCGACGGAGTTCTTCACCACCGAGATCGCGAGGTCGCTCTGACCCTTGGCGGCCAAGGTGATGCCGACCACGTTCTCAACCGCGTTGCCGGCGATCGCCACGATTACCAGGCCCGTGAACGCCTTCGAGATGCCAAGCGCGTCGACCGCTGGATCCAGCGCGTCCACGAACCAGTCCGACACGAGCGCGGCGGAAACGCCGGCCACCGCCAGCAGCACGATCGCCGGCGCGAACCCGAGCGTCGCGCGCGGGCTCGCCTCGATTGCAGGCTCGACGACGCGGTCGGAACGCAGATAGCCCCACAGCCATGCTCCGTACACCGCGAGCAGGCACACCGCCCCAATGGCCGAGATGGCGACCTGGTGCTCGCTGGCGCGGTCGCCCACCGTGTCGGAGAGGCCGAGCATCACGATGATGAACACCGCCAGTATCAGCAGCGTCGCCGTGTCGTTCGGCAGCCGCCGGTGAAAGCGCATGACCCCGTCGCCCGAGGTCTGCGCTCCCGCGACGATGGCCAGGCCGAGGACGAGCAGCGCATTGGCGAGCAGGGAGCCGACGATCGAGGTCTTCGCGACCACGACTTCGCCGGCCGACAAGGCGAAGAGCACGATGAACAGCTCGGGCAGGTTGCCGAGCGTCGACTGGAGGACCCCCGTGATCGCAGGTCCGAAGCGCTCGCCGACCGCCTCGGTCGCGATCGAGATCACCCACGCGAGCCCGGCAAGAGCGAGGGCCGCGACGAGGAACGTGACCACCGGCTCGGCGTCCGCGAAATGCAGAACGCCGGCGGCGAGCGTCGCGAGGAAGGCGCCCGCCAGGACGCCGTTACGGAGTGACAAACCCCATTCGCTCGTACATCGTGGCCAGGGTCGTCGCCGACTCCTCGCGCGCCTTCTCCGCCCCCGCGGCGAGCAGCCTGCGCAGCTCGTCCGGATCTGCGCGCAGCTCGACGTAGCGCTGACGGATCGGCTCCAGCAGCGCGATCACGGCCTCGCCGACGTCCTGCTTGAACCCGCCGTAGCCGTGCCCGTCGTAGCGAGCCTCGATCGCGTCGATCGGCTCGCCGGTCGCCACGTGCATGATCTCGATCAGGTTCGAGACACCGGGCTTCCCCTTCGGGTCGTGGACGACGTCGCGCCCGGAGTCGGTGACCGCCGCGCGGAACTTCTTCGCGATCGTCTCGGGCGGGTCGAGCATCCCGACGGTCCCTTGGGCCGTCCCGCCGGTCGTGGACATCTTCCGGTCCGGCTCCTGCAGGTCCATGATCCGCGCCCCCACCTCGGGGTAGATGCCCTCGGGCAGCACGAAGGTCTCGCCGAAGCGCGAGTTGAACCGCTCGGCGATGTCGCGCGCCAGCTCCAGGTGCTGACGCTGGTCGTCACCGATCGGGACCTTGTCGGTCTGGTAGAGCAGGATGTCGCCGGCCATCAGGACGGGGTAGGTGAACAGCGCGGAGCTGACGAAGTCCTGCTGGTCGACCTTGTCCTTGAACTGCGTCATCCGACGCAGCTCGCCGTAGCTCGTGACCGAGCCGAGCAGCCACGCTGCCTCGGAGTGCGCCGGCACGTGGCTCTGGCAGAAGACGATCGACCGTTCGGGATCGATGCCCGTCGCGAACAGCACCGCGGCCAGGTCGAGCGTCCGCTCGCGCAGGTCGGCGGGGTCGTACTCGACCGTGATCGAGTGCAGGTCGACGATGCAGAAGATCGCGTCGCCCGCCTCCTGGGTCGCGGCGTACTGGCGGAAGCCTCCGCTGTAGTTGCCGAAGTGCTTGGCGCCCGTGGGCTGGATGCCGGAGAAGACTTTCATCGTCACCCGATTATCCCGACGGCCGCGTCGATCGACGCCCGCAGCGACCGGACGTAGTCGCGGAGCGCGCCCGCGCCGTCCTCGGCCACCTCGAGCGCGCGCGAGCCGACCACGACGCCGTCGGCCAGCTCGGCCGCCGCGGCCGCCTGCTCCGGCGTCGAGATCCCGAATCCCGCGTAGAGCAGGGCGTCGGTGAGGTCCCGCGTCCGGCGCGCGAGGCCTGCGAGGGAGGGAGAGAGACGCTCGCGAGCACCGGTCGTGCCCGTGACCGTGACGAGGTACAGCCAGCCGTCGGTGTGCGCGGCGGCGAGCGCGATCCGCTCGTCGGTCGAGGTGGGAGCGACGAGCTGAACGCGGCGGAGCTCGGGCCGCTCGTCGGCGGGGAGGTCGGCGACGATCATGGCGGTCGCGCCGGCATGCCGGGCGTCGGCGGCGAAGCGCTCGTAGCCGTACGCCTCGAGCAGCGCGGCGTACGTCATCGGCACGAGCGGCACCTCGACGCGGCTCCGCACGTCGGCGAGGCAATCGAGGCAGGCGCCCGTGCGCATCCCCTGGGCGAGGGCGCGCTCGGCCGCCCGCCGGATCACGGGCCCGTCGGCGAGCGGGTCGGAGAACGGAAAGCCGAGCTCGACGAGGTCGGCGCCGCCCTCCACCGCCGCTTCCGCCAGTTCCGGCGTGTCCGGGCCGGCCATGAGGTAGATCGCGAGCGTCTTGCCGCCGTTCGTTTCCAGCGCCGAATCGGCACGCTCCTGCGCGTCGCGTGCGACTAGCGTCTCCATTTCCCCGGGTGGGTGGGGGTTAGGGATGGGCGACCGCCCTGCGCCCCCGTCCGATCCCGACGTGGTCGTTCGGGCCCCGCCGCTCATCGCCCCTCCACCTGGCCGAGGTCCTTGTCGCCCCGGCCCGAGAGGCAGACGAGGACGAGCTCCGCGTCCACCTCCGCCGCGCGCGCGAGCGCGTGCGCGGGCTCGAGCGCGGGCAGGATGCCCTCGGTCGCGGCGAGCTTTCTGAACGCGGCGAGCGCCTCCTCGTCGGTGGCGGCGAGGTACTCGGCCCGGCCGGTGTCGCGCAGGTACGCGTGCTCGGGCCCGACGCCTGGATAGTCCAGGCCGGCCGAGATCGACTCCGCGTCGAGCACCTGCCCGTCCTCGTCGGCGAGCACCGACGAGCGCGCGCCGTGAAGTACACCCGCCCGGCCGCCGCCGAGGCTTGCCGCTCCGGC
>DATFQE010000243.1:0-2115 GCA_035264445.1 Gaiellaceae bacterium
ATCCCGAGCGGCGAGGACGAGTTTCTGGTCGTCGTGCGCGACATCAGCGAGCGCAAGCGCCAGGAGCTCGAACGGGCGGCTCTCCATCGCGTCGCGCTCGCCGTGGCGAGCGAGGCGCCCACCGACCAGATCTTCAACCTCGTGGCCGAGGAGATGGCCCGCGTGCTCGGCGCGCACACGACGAATCTCGTGCGGTACGCCCCCGACGGCCAGAGCGGGGTCGTGGTCGGCGGCTGGCGCCGGCCCGGCGCACTTGCAATCCCGGTCGGCGACCGTCATTCCCTCCAGGGATCGGCCTCGCAGACGGTCGCGAGGACGGGGCGGCCGGTCCGCCGGGAGCGAGGCGATGCCGAGCTCTCGCCCGAGCTCGGCGAGCTGATGCGGGATCTCGACGTCAACTCGCTCGTTGCCGCTCCGATCAAGCTCGCGAGCCGTCCCTGGGGCGCGGTCGTGGCGACGCTGACCGCTCCGCACTCGTTCGCGCCCGGGGCCGAGGAGCGGCTCGGTGCGTTCACGCGTCTAATCTCCCTCGCGCTCGCGAACGAAGAGGCGCGGGCCCAGCTCGCAGCCTCGCGAGCCCGGTTGGTGACTGCCGGAGACGAGGAGCGCCGCCGGCTCGAGCGGAACCTCCACGACGGCGCGCAGCAACGCCTGGTCTCGGTCTCGGTGTCGCTGAGGCTCGCGCAGGCGTGGCTCGAGAGGGACGGCTCGAGCGACGTGCTCGAGCTCCTCTCTGAGGCGAACGACGAGCTCGGCCTAGCGATCGAGGAGCTGCGGGAGCTGGCACGGGGCATCCATCCGGCCGCGCTGACGGAGCGCGGCCTTGGCCCCGCGCTGGCCTCGCTCGCCAACCGGGCGACGGTCCCTGTCGAGGTGGAGGGACTGCCTCCCGAGCGCCTGCCGGACCAGGTCGAGGCCGCCGCCTACTACGTCGTCTCGGAGGCTCTCGCCAACGTCGCGAAGCATGCGGAGGCGTCGGCGGTGACGGTCCGCTTCGGGCGTGACAACGGCCACGCGATCGTCGAGGTCGTCGACGACGGGCTCGGGGGCGCGAATCCACGCCTGGGCACCGGGCTCAACGGCCTCGCCGACCGGATCGAGTCCCTCGACGGGTACCTCCACGTCGAGAGCCCGCTCGGCAAAGGCACCAGGATCCGGGCGGAGATTCCGTGCGGGTGACCAGCGTGCCGGCCGCGCTCCCGACGGGAACCGTCACGTTCGTCTTCACCGACATCGAGGACTCGACCGGGCTCGTGCTCGCACTCGGCGACGGCTACACGAGGGTGATCGCCGACCACCGCCGCATCGTCAGGAGCGTGCTCGAGGAGAACGGCGGTTACGAGGTCGACTCGCGCGGGGACGAGTTCTTCCTGGCGTTCTCGAGCCCGGAGTCCGCCGTCGACGCAGCGCTCGCGATCCAGCATGGCCACGAACGCCACACCTGGCCCGAGGGCCGCGAGGTCCGCGTGCGGATCGGCATCCACACGGGCCGGCCGGCGATCGAGGACGACGACTACGTCGGGATCGACGTCCACTACGTGGCCCGGCTGTGCTCGGCGGGGCACGGTGGGCAGGTGCTCGTCTCCGGCGCGACCGTGGACGTTCTCGGCGACGTCGCCGTCAAAGATCTCGGCGCGCACACGCTCAAGGGCTTGCAAGGCGCGGAGCGGATCTTCCAGCTCGAGCGTGCGGGAGCGCCGACCGTCTTCCCGGCGCTGCGGGTGGGCAACGGCGCCGGCACGGATGCGCAGGCGCAGCCGGTCGGGCGCGAGGGAGCGAAGCCGCCCGCGAGGCTCCGCGTCGCACTCGCCGAGGACGCCGTTCTGCTGCGCGAGGGAATGGCCCGCCTGCTCGGCGAATTCGGGTTCGACATCGTCGGGCAGTCGGGGACCGCGGAGGATCTGCTCCTGAAGGTGCGCAGCTACGCACCCGACGTCGCGATCGTCGACATCCGCATGCCGCCCACGCAGACCGACGAGGGCCTGCGGGCCGCGCGGGAGATCCGCACCAACTACCCGGACGTGGGCGTGCTCGTGCTCTCGCAGCACGTCGAGCCCGACTACGCGCTCGAGCTGCTCGCACAGAGCGCCGAGGGAGTCGGCTACCTGCTCAAGG
>DATFQE010000244.1:0-3873 GCA_035264445.1 Gaiellaceae bacterium
CGCGCAACGTCCAGTGGGGGTTGTGGGCGACCTCCCACGGATGCCCGTCGGGGTCGATGAAGACGCCCGAGTAGCCGCCCCAGAACGTCGCTGCGCCCGGGCGTCCGATCGTCGCGCCGGCCGCTTCGGCCTCGGCGATCACCGCGTCGACGTCGGCGGGTGACCCGACGTTGTGCGCGAGCGTGATCCCGCCCCAGCCGCCCGTGTCCTCGACGGCGCTGTCCTCCGCCAGCGACTCGCGGCTCCAGAGCGCGACGATCAGACCGCCGGCCTGGAAGAAGACGACGTCGTCGTCCGGGGCGGCGCCGGTCTCCCAGCCGAGCGCCTCGTAGAACGCCCGCGCACGCTTCAGATCATCGACGCCGAGCGTGACGACGCTGAGGCGCTGGTCCATCTCAGCTTTCGACCCGCTCGATCTGCGCGCCGAGGCCGCGGAGCCGCTCGTCGATCCGCTCGTATCCGCGGTCGATCTCGCCGACGTTCCCGATCGTCGAGACGCCGTCGGCGCAGAGGCCGGCGATCAACATCGCCATCCCGGCGCGGATGTCGGGACTCGCCATGCGCTGCCCGTAGAGCTTCGCCGGCCCGGTGACGACCGCACGGTGGGGGTCGCAAAGGATGATCCGCGCGCCCATGCTCACGAGCTTGTCGACGAAGAACAGGCGGTTCTCGAACATCTTCTCGAAGATGAGGATCGTGCCCCGCGCCTGCGTCGCGACCGCAAGCGCGATCGAGGTCAGGTCGGCCGGGAACGCGGGCCACGGGCCGTCCTCGATCTTGGGGATCTGGTCGCCGATGTCGTCCTGGATCACCAGCTCCTGGCCGGCCGGGACGCGCACGCTGCCGTCGCGGACCTCGACCTGGACGCCGAGGCGGGCGAAAGCCGGAAGCAGAGGCACGAGGTCGCCCGCGACGACGTCGTCGATGGTGAGCTCCCCGCCCGTCACCGCGGCGAGGCCGATGAAGCTCCCGACCTCGATGTGCTCCGGCGCGATCCGCCACTCCCCGCCGCGGAGCGCCTGCACGCCTTCGATCCGCAGCACATTGGAGCCGGTGCCCTCGATGCGCGCGCCGAGCGCGCCGAGGAAGCGGCAGAGGTCCTGGACGTGCGGTTCGCACGCGGCGTTGCCGATGATCGTCTCCCCGGCCGCTATCGAGGCCGCCATGACGGCGTTCTCCGTGGCCATCACGCTCGCCTCGTCGAGGAAGATTGCGCGGCCGCGGAAGCCGTCGGTACGCATGTCGTAGCGCCCGTTGAGGTCGATGTCCGCCCCGAGCTCTACGAGAGCGTGGATGTGCGGGTCGAGGCGGCGGCGCCCGATCACGTCGCCGCCCGGCGGCGGCACGGATGCGCGGCCGAAGCGGGCCAGCAGCGGGCCTGCGAGCAGGAACGAGGCCCGGATGCGGCTGCAGAGCTCGGGATCGAGCTCCGTCTTGTGCGCGCCGGAGCTGTCGATGACGAGATCGTTGGTGCCCGTCCACTCGACCTCGGCGCCGACGTCCGCCAGGAGCTCGCACATCGTCTCGACGTCGCGGATCCGCGGGACGTTGCGCAGGGTCACGGGCTCCGTCGCGAGCAGCGTGGCGGCGAGGATCGGCAGCGCGCCGTTCTTGTTTCCGGCTGCTCGGACGTGGCCGCTGAGGGGGCGGCCGCCCTCGATGACGAAGGACTGCATGAGTGTCTCGGCGACGAGCGTGTCGGGCATCGGGGTAGCCTAAACGAGGCTGTGGAGGTCACCCGCGAACGCGCCTGGGAGACACTGACGCGCTACACGAAGAGCGAGGCGCTGCTGCGGCACGCGCTGGCGGTGGAGGCGTCGGTCGGCTGGTACGCGCAGCGCTCCGGCGAGGACGAGGAGCTGTGGCGTGCGACCGCGCTGCTGCACGACTTCGACTACGAGATCCACCCCACCCTCGACGAGCATCCGCAGGACGGCGCCGCGATGCTGCGCGAGGAGGGCTGGCCCGAGGAGGTGGTCGAGGCCGTGCTCTCGCACGCGGAGCACCTCGCGATGCCGCGCGACACGCTGCTGAAGCGGACGTTGTTCGCGTGCGACGAGCTGAGCGGGTTCGTCCACGCCTGCGGGCTCGTGCGGCCGACGGGGCTGGACGGTCTGGAGCCGAAGTCGGTCAAGAAGAAGCTGAAGCAGCCGTCGTTCGCCGCCGGCGTCCACCGCGACGAGGTCTATGCGGGCGCGGAGCTGCTCGGGCTCGAGTTGGACGAGCACATCCGCAACGTGATCGCCGCCCTCCAGCCGATCGCACCGGAACTCGGACTCCGGACGGCTGCGGACGCGCCGGCGGCGTAGCGCAGGTTCTTCCCGAGCATGGCTGCTTCGGCCATTGTGTCCGGGGCCGGCCGCTGACCACCCACCGCCTTCGAGGCTAAAGACGAAAACCGCGCGCGTGTGTCACGCGGTGTGCCGCAAGCGTGACTAGCGATCCCCAGGCGCGCCACCGTCGGCCACTCCGACCAGGCGCTCGACGTCCTCGTCGCTCGTCCAGTAGCCGACCGACGCGCGCAACCAGTTGAGGCCCGGCAGGTCGCGGATCACCACACCACGCTCCCAGGCGTGAGCTGCCAGCTTCGACGCGTCGCCGTCGACCCGCCACGAGATCAGCCCCGCATGACCGGGCTCAGTCACCAGGTCGACGTGCTCGGCCAGGCGTTCGCGCGCGTGCCTCGCCATCTCTGCGGCACGCTCGAATCTCCACTCGGGCAGGCCGCCGAGGGCAGCCTCCAACCCCACGAGCGACGCCGGCGGAATCCAGCCCGGGTCGAACCGCGCCGCACCCGCCCGCGCGGTGAACGAGCCGTCGGGCTCGAACCCGTCCTGCGCGAAGTAGCTCGGCTTCGAGATCCGCAGCGCCTCGGGGTCGGCCACGTAGAGCGCGCCCGTCGCATCGGGCCCGCACAGCCACTTCTGGCCGGAGACGGTGTAGAAGTCGAACTCGCCCGCCCGAACCGGCAGCGCGCCGACCGACTGGGCGCCGTCCACCAGAATCGGCAGCCCGGTCGCCTCCTTGAGCTCGCGGATCGGCAACGCGTGTCCGGTCGTCCATGCGACGTGCGACAGCGCGAGCAGCCGCGTCTTCGGCCCGATCTCGGCCTTGATCAGGTCGAACGCCTCCTCGGCCGGCCGGTCGCGAACCCGCGCCACCCGAACGCGCGCGTCGGACACGCCGAGCGGCCCCGCCAGGCCGAAGTGCTCCACGTCGGTCGTCACGACCTCGTCGTCCGGCCCCAGATCGAGGCCGCCGAGGACGATGTTGCAGCCCTCGGTCGTCGAGCTCGTCAACGCGAGGTTCTCGACGGGGACGTGGATCAGCGCCGCGAGCGTGGCGCGCAGCCGCCCGCGCAGCTCGGTGACGCCGAGGAACTGCGCGATTCCGCCCCGGCCTTCCTCGACCTCCGCCGCGAGCCGCGCCGCCATCGCCGCCGCCGTCCGCCTCGCGAGCGGCCCGACCGAGCCTGTGTTCAGGTACGCGAGCCTTTCCAGCACGGGAAACTCGGCGCGAACCTCCTCGAACGTCATGCGATCGTGACGTCCACGGGCGAGTGGTCGCTGACGACGACCCCGTCGACGCGCCGCCGCGAGATCGGCCAACGCTCGGGAGCGGCCGCGTCGGCACCGCGCACGAGGACGTGGTCGATCCCGTCCGCCGGCGGCGAGAAACCCCATTCCGAGCCCGTGATCTCCCCAAGCGTGAGGGAGCGCTCCGCGGTGATGTTGAAGTCGCCGGCCAGCACGCACACGTCGTGGGGGGCGGCCAGCGCGTCGGCGAACGTCGCCGCCCGCATCACTTCTGAGTCGGGGATGCGCTTGTCCTTCGACCCCGTCGCGTGGAAGTTCGCGATCGACGCGACCCGCC
>DATFQE010000245.1:0-6818 GCA_035264445.1 Gaiellaceae bacterium
CCGTCCTCGTCGTCTCTGGCACGACGACCCGGCGCTCGAAGGGCGTCCGGCCGCGCGGATCGACGGTGAGAGGCACATAGGCGTCTTCGACGACAGGCGTCGGCGACTGGCCGTACGTCTGCGGCAAGCCCGAGTCGGCCGCGCATGCCCACAACCACGCCGACCCGGCGACGGCGACCGCGACGGCGCCGATGTTGGCGCCGAGCGCGAGCCCGATCCGCGCGCGCGCGTTCACGTCCGCCTCGCCGACTCAGCGCAGCGGCTGCGGACGCACAGGCTCGCGCTCGTCCCGACGAGCGAGGGCCGGCGGTGTCTCGCCGTCCGCCGCACGCAGTGCGCATTCGGTGCTGTCGAACGTGCCGCGCATGCCGGCCACGAACACCTGGAAGCCACGACTGTCGAACTCCCTCCCGCAGAACTGACAGCGCGCGACACTACTCGGCCGGGCGGACGTCATCCCGTGACCGCCTGCGCTCCATCGGCGACGACGACCGCGTTCTTACCCGCCGCCTTCGCGCGATAGAGCGCGCGGTCGGCGGCGCGGAGCAGCGCTGCTGCGGACGACTCGTCGGGGAACCCCGCGACGCCGAAGCTGGAGGTGACGCTCACGGTGATGTCGCCCGCGACCACCGGCAGCTCCTCCAGAGCAACCCGCAACCGCTCGGCGAGCTGACGGCCGCCCTCGGCGTCGGTGCCGGGCAGCAGTACGGTGAACTCCTCGCCGCCGTACCGGGACGGCAGGTCGACATCGCGGACGTTCGCACGGATGACGTCGGCGAAGCTCTGGAGCACCCGGTCGCCCACGTCGTGGCCAAATCGGTCGTTCACCTCCTTGAAGTTGTCCAGATCGGCAACGACCACCGCGACGGCGTCGCCGAAGCGCTCGGCGCGGATGACCTCTGCGCTCAACGCCTCGTCGAAATGGCGCCGGTTTGCGAGCTGCGTGAGCTCGTCGGTCGAGGCCAGACGCCTCGCGATGACGTGGAGGTGCGCGTTCTGGAGCGCAATCGAGGCGCGGCCCGCCAGCCACTCCGCGAGCTGGACCGCCTCGTGGTCGAAGTGGCCGCGGACCGGCGGATCGAGCAGGAGCTGCGCCTCCTGTCCCGACCCCGGCGAAAGCGCGAAGACGAGCGGCGGCCGGCCGACGCGAACGACCCCGGAGCGCGCGATCTCCTCTCCGTCGGCGACGAGGCGCGCGCCGGACGCGCCCGTGACGGCCACGGCGCTGTCGAGGATCACGGGAACGAGCGCGTCGCGGTCGTGCCCCGCGGCGAGCGCATTGCCGACGAGCGTGGCGGCGGCCCGCTGTCGGCGGCCGCGCCGGACGGGCGGCTCGTCCATCGCCCGCCGGAGCGGCCGGGCGGCCGGGCGGATCAGCTGTGCGACGAGCGAAGCGATCAGCACGAAGGCGGCGAACGAGGCGGCGACCGCCCAGAGAAACCGCTCGCGGCGGTCGGCGATCTTCGCGTCGATTGGTGCGGCGGGCGTCACGACCGCCAGCGCGGTCGCCCGGCGCCGGGTGGCGGCGGCCCGAACGCGCCTTCCTGCGAGGGTCACCGTCCCGCTGAGGATGGGCGTTCCGACGACGACCCGGTCCGCTCCGACGACCGCGGCTCTCCTGCGGACGGCGTCGAGCGGGATGGTGACGACGACCCGCCCGACTTCGTCGTCCCCCGCTCCGATCGTCGCCGCGAACCGAAGCGGCGAACGCGGGCCGGTGCCGGTCAAGCTGCGACCGCGCCGCTCGAAGCTCTCCCCGCTCTCCGACAGCTCCTCCAGGCGGCCGCGGTCGCCGGCCACGAGTGCACGCTGGACCGCGGGGTCGCTCGCCCGCCGCACGGCCCGCGCTTGGGCCGCTCGGCCGAGCTGGTCAGCGGCGCGCACGACGCCGGAGAGCTCTGCGGCAAGCCGCGCGTCGACCTTCTCGTACTCGGCGTCCGCAACCAGCACCGAGAGGGCGAAGGCCGCCGCGCCTGCAAGCACGAGAGCAGTGACGAGAACGGCAGCGATGATCCTTCCGCGTCGTTGCGGCACGCCCCGGAACCTTCGCCGTGGCGCCGGACGACGGACCGGAACGAAACTCGGGCGGCCCCACGCGCGTCAAGTGATCGAATGCGGCGCCATGGCCGGTCTGGCGGTCGTCCGCTCCTGCCGGTCGCGCCGGCCGGAACGGCCGCTCTCGGCGCGGCCTGCTGATTTATCTGTTCAGCTAGCGGACGGAGGGGAGCTGGACGCTGCGGTAGGACGCAACGCCGGCGTCGGTCGGGACGCCCGAGGCAGGAAGCCAAGCGCCCTCGTTCTCGAGCCGCTCGCGCAGCTTGAGGCTCCGCTCGCCGACTCCCTTCTGCACCGTCCGCGTCACCGCAAGCCCCAGGAGGAGCGGCATCGCGCTCTCGCCGAGGTGGTCGCCCTCGACGAGTGAATGGTGCTCGAGCGAGTCGGCGAAGAGCTGGACGAGAGCGCCGTCCTTGGCGGCCTCACGCAGCAGGGCGACGGCGGTCTCCGCGACGGAGGCCCAGCCCGCGAGCGCCCACGGCGCCGCCAGCCAGTACTCCTGGCGAAGCGCCGCGACCGGGTCGAGCATCGCCGCCCACTCGGAGAGCAGGTCGTCGAAGCCGTCCCGGAACTCGGAGAGCGTCTCCCCGTTCTCGCAGATGGCCGCCGGCAGAGCGACGCGTAGACGAGGCCGACTCATCCGCGTGATTCTGACGTGCGCGGAGCCCGACGGCTAGAGGTTGGCGCCGACCGCGTCGATTTCGCGGTTCATCGCGAGCAGGTTGAGCGCCTCGCGCTCGATCTGGCGCACGCGCTCGCGCGTCAGCCCGAGGTGGCGGCCGATCTGCTCGAGCGACTGGGGATCGGGGTCGCCGTTTAGCCCGTACCGCAGCCTCACGACCTCCTGCTCGCGCGTCGGCAGCTCGGCCACCGCCCGACGCAGGGCGTCGTGCTCGAGGCTGACGTGCACCTCCTGCTCGGGACCGCCCTCGGACACCGCCACCAGGTCGCCCAACGACGAGTCGCCCGCTTCCCCGAGCGGCCGGTCGAGGCTGGTGACCGCCCGCGCAGCGTGGCGGACGTCGCGAACCTGCTTGAGCGGGAGCTTCGACTCGTTCGCGATCTCCTCGTCGGTGGGCGTCCGCTCGAGCTCGGACACGAGCTTGCGCTCCGCCCGCGCGATCTTCTGCTCGCGCTCGACGATGTGGACGGGGATCCGGATCGTGCGCGACTTGTTCGCGACCCCGCGCTGGACCGCCTGCCGGATCCACCAAGTCGCGTAGGTCGAGAACTTGAATCCCTTGCGGTGGTCGAACTTCTCGGCGGCGCGGATCAGCCCGATGATCCCCTCCTGGATCAGGTCGAGCAGCGAGAGCCCGTGCCCCTGGTACTTCTTCGCGATCGACACCACGAGGCGGAGGTTCGAGTTGACCATCAGGTCTTTCGCTTCCTTGTCGCCGCGCTCGATCCGCTTGGCCAGCTCGACCTCCTCGGCCGCCGTCAGCAGCGGATAGCGCCCGGCCTCGTTCAGGAAGAGCTGCAGCGCGTCGGTCGTCGACGCCGTCAGGTCGCCGTTCACGTAGGTGCTGCCGGGCGCCTCCTGGCGCCCGCAGTCGTCCCGGATCTCCACGTCGCGCTCCTGCGCTCCCGTGTAGAAGGCGTGGAGCTCCGCGTCGTCGGGCTCGACCTCCTGGACGAGCTCGTTCAGCTCCGAGAGGTTGACGCAGCCCTTCTCCTCGCCCTGCTGCAGAAGTGCGGCCAGTTGCTCGTTCATCTCTCCTCGTATCCCCGTCTCGTTTACCGCCCTAACCCACGAAACCAAACCGTACCGTTGGCTGCTCCAGCTCTAACCCTCGGCGTGGATGCGGCCGGCCGACGCGGCCAGCCGGCCGCCTGAGCGACCGGCGCGCATGGCGACGATCTCGCCGAGGATCGAGAGCGCCGTCTCGGGCGGCGTCGCTGCGCCCAGGTCGAGCCCCACCGGCCCGGAGAGCCGCTCGAGGTCGTCCTCGCCGAGGCCTTCATGGAGCAGGCGCTCGCGTCGCGACGCCTGCGCCCTGCGGGAGCCCAGCGCACCGACGTAGAAGGCCGGCGAGCGAAGCGCGGTCAGAAGCGCAGGCGTATCGAGCTTCTCGTCGTGGGTGAGGACGACGACCGCGCTGTCTCGATCGAGCCCGATTCGCCCGAGAACCTCGTCCGGCCAGCCGACGAGCAGCTCGTCCGCGCTCGGGATCCGCTCGCGCGTCGCGAGGGCCGCGCGGGTATCCGCGACGACGGTCCGCCAGCCGAGCCGGCCCGCCAGCGCGCAGAGCGACTCGGCCACGTCGACCGCGCCGAGGATGACGAGCTTCGGCGGCGGGCCGAAGACCTCGACGAACATTTTTTTCCCCTCGCGCTCGACGAGACCCGTTCGCGCGCCGTCTGCCAGGTCCACGGGCCCGTCGCCGATCACCTCGTCACCGACGACGAGCGTCTTCGCCCCTACGCCGTCGCCCTCGACGACCGTCAGCAGCACCGCCCGCTCCTCGCGTTCGATCGCGAGGCGCAAGCGCTCGTACAGGGTCATTCGAGGCGTTCTAGGAAGACGTCGATCTCGCCGCCGCACGGGAGGCCGACCTCGAAGGCCTGCTCGTCCGCGATCCCGTAGGTCAGGAGCGCGGGCGGCGCCCCCGCCAGGACCTCCTTGGCGCGCTCGGCGACGTCGGACTCGACGCAGCCGCCCGAGACCGAGCCGGCCAGCTCGCCGCGCTCGGAGATCGCCAGCTTGGAGCCGATCGGTCGGGGCGCGGAGCGGCGGGTCGCCACGACGGTCGCGATCGCAACGCGCTCGCCGCGGGCGCGCCACCTCTCGATGTCGGCGAGGACCTCGTTCATCGGCCTAATCGTATCGTTGACCCTCGTGCGTGACGTGCTCGGCCAGATCGAGGAGATGCTCGCGACCGGCGGCCAGGACGAAGGCGTCGTCTCCCTCGCGCTCGTAGCCGGCTCGGAGCTCGAGCTTCCGGAGGACGAGCTCAACGCAGCGCTGCGGCGGGCGATGCTGTTGCTGGCGGCGGGAGGCGATCCGCGGCGGGAGCTCGAGCTCCACGGCCGTGCAGTGACGGCGCTGGCCGGCGATCTCGACGCTCCGGACCGCCGCAGCCAGTTGGCCGAAAAGCTCGCTACTCTGCGCCCGCCCGCGGCGGGGTTGCCGCTCGTCGAGGGCGCGCTGGCCAGGCTGCTCGCCGATCGAGACCTTGCCTGGCAGGCGTTTGCTTGTGCTGTGCTGGCACACGAACTAGGGTCTTGAGCGATTAGGACGGCTGCCGATAACCCCACCGTCTGCGGCAACCGTTCTGGAGGGTCCCTCTTGCATCTTCGTCTGCTCGTAATCACGCTCGCCGTGGCGTCGCTGACGCTTCCTGGAGCTGCCCTCGGCTCCGAGCTCGTCGACCGGAACGCGAGCAATATCCAGCTGAAGGTCTCGGGGAACGGCAAGCAGGCGCTGCTCCTCTACCGCGCGCGCGGCCGCCAGCAGCATGTGCTGGCCTGGGGCGCGAAGAACGCGATCGCGCCGACACGCGCGCGCAGGCAGGTGAAGTTCACGCTCGACTACTCGGGCGGCTGGGGCACCTACCGGAAGAACGTCTGGAGGACGTTCCGGGACCACTGCCAGAAGTACGACGGGCCGACGATCCAGTGGGTCAAGGTCGCCTGCAAGGCGCCCGACGGCTCGTACTGGACCGTCCAGAAATGGCAGCGGCAGCTGCCGAACTTCGGAGTCGACCCGAAGTACAGTCACGCGGTCTGGGAGCTCCGCCTTTCGCACTGGTCCGGCCCGCTTCCCGAGTTCGTGGTGAAGCTGAACTGGACGCGCTGGGGACTGACGCGCGTGTACGACCACCTCTACGGCTATCTCCGCTATCAGGGCAAGCCGGTTCACGGCTTTCGCTCCACGCCCGGAGGCCAGCCGCTCGACTCGTTCGGGCGCAACATCTACGTCGACACGTTCAACTCCAAGTACGGCCAAGGCTGGAAGCGTGAGAACAGCTTCCTCACGCACAGGGGCACGGGCGTCTTCTGCTACGGCTTCTACCCGCACGGCCGGCACCCCGTCGGGAGGGGCGAGCGCTATCGCGCCACCGTGATCGGCCCCGGCGTCACGCCCGACCTATTCTGGATGTCCGACGCGCCCGGCCCGTTCGACGCGACGGTCGACAAGGTCGCGAACGACGAGCTCAACGCGTTCGGCGACCCGCTCTGCCGCGGCCGCTAGCGGCGCCACCGACATACTTGCCGCCGTGATCGGCGGCGACGAGCTGCGGAACGTCATGCGGCTCATCCCCGCTCCGGTCGCGGTCGTCACCGTCGACCTCGAGGGGGAGCAGCTCGGGCTGACGGTCGCCTCGCTCGTCTCGCTGTCGCTCGAGCCGCCGCTCGTAGGGGTCGCGATCCGCCGGGATGCAGCCCTACACGAGCTCCTGCGCCGAGCGGGCGAGCTCGGCGTCAGCGTCCTCGCCGAGGGGCAGGAGCACCTGGCGCAGCACTTCGCCCGCGGCGTTCCCCCGATTGCGCTCTGGCAGGGCATCCCGGTCCGTGACGTCGAGGGGCCGCCGTTGCTCGAGGGCGCGCTCGCCTGGCTGCGCTGCAGCGTCCGCGAGCAGCATGCGACCGGCGACCACACGGTCTTCGTCGGCGAGGTCACCGAGGCGGAAGCCGGCCGGGCCGACCGCGCGCTCGTCTACCTCGACCGCCGGTACGTCTCCGCGTGATCGACGCCGTCGTCTTCGATCTCGACGGCCTCCTGATCGAGACCGAGGAGGTGTGGGACGAGGTCCGCGAGA
>DATFQE010000246.1:0-9500 GCA_035264445.1 Gaiellaceae bacterium
TCGGTTGCGTCGTCCTCTTCTGGGAGGAGTGAGCGTCAGCACTTGGCGCGGGCCTCGCGGAACTCTCGGCGCGAGCCCTGGATCCGCTCCGACGCTGCGATGTACGGGAGACCCTCGGCGCAGCGGCCCAGCTCGATGAGCGAGCGGCCCACGTTGTAGTTCGCATACGCCTCGAAGAGCTGGCCCGACCCCTTGAGCTTGGCCAGCGCCTGCTGTGCGACGGGGAGCGCCTCTTGGTAGCGGCCCTGCCGTATCAGGTTCGTTGATTGGTCGGTCAGCTGTGTGCCGCTGCTGGTGCCGCTCGCCGGTGGTGGAGGCGGTGGGCTTGCCGTCGACGGCGGGGGCGTAGGCGGTGGGGGCGGCGGCGTCGGTTCCGGCGGCGGCGGGGGCGGCGGGGGCTCCACCGTCTCAGTGACGGTCACGCGCTCTCCTTCACGGGTGACGACGGACGTCACGGCGGTGCCGCCCCCACCGTCGTCATCCGCCAGTGCGGCTGCCACGATCGCACCGACGATCGCAGCGGCCGCCAAAAGCGCGACGATGGCCGGGATCCGCCACGGATGACGTTCGCCACGGACCGCGCGCGGCCGTGGCGGGGGCGCCGCAAGCCGTGTGGTGCGCTCGTCGGCGAGCGCGTCCCGCAGAGCATCGACGAACGCCTGGCTGCTTTCGAAGCGCTGCGCGGGGTCCTTCGCCATCGCCCGCCCGAAGCAGCGATCGAGCGCGGGCGGCAGGCGCCGGTTGCGCTCGTGGATCGACGGCACCGGCTCGTGGACGTGCGCGGCCGCCTCCGCGGCCGTCGTGTCGCGCTCGAAAGGCCGCCGGCCGGTCAGAAGCTCGAAGGCGAGCACGCCGAGCGCGTAGCGGTCGCTGGCCGGTCCGGCCGGCTCGCCGCGTGCCTGCTCGGGTGACAGGTACCCGGCGGTGCCGACTACCGTCCCCGCGACGGTGAGTGAGTCAAGGCCGGTCGCCCTCGCCACGCCGAAGTCCGCCACGTGGACGTTCCCGTCCGCGTCGAGCAGGAGGTTGGCCGGCTTGACGTCACGATGGACGATGCCGCCGGCGTGGGCGGCGTCGAGCGCGCGGGCCGCCTGGTCGAGCCACTCCAGCGCCCGCTTCGGTGGGATGGGGCCTTCCCGGAGGCGGTCGTCGAGCGAACCGCCCGGCAGGTACTCCATGACGATGAAGGGCCGGCCGTCCGCGTCTCCGACGTCGAAGATCGTCACGATATTCGGGGCGCTCGAGAGCCGCGCCGCTGCGAGCGCCTCGCGCGTAAAGCGCTTGCGGATCGACTCGTCCTCGGCGAAGCGCTCGGCCAGGACCTTGATCACGACGTCGCGGTCGAGCACGGTGTCCCGCGCGAGCAGGATGTCGCCCATGCCGCCGTGCCCGAGCCGGCGGGCGTCGTGGAAGCGTGGAGGAAGCGCGATCACCGTGGCCACGGAATAGTGGGGTTCCCCGCCCGCGTATCTCGCAAAACCGCCGAAGGGATGGTGAGCTTCCTGTAAAGGGGGCAGAAATCCGCGTGAAGCGGTGCTAGCCTCGGCTCGCGGGACGGGTGCGGACCCGACCGCGGGTTCCCAATGGTCGCGCTCAAACTCTCTCTGGTCTCACTCGCCGCCGTGCTGCTCGTGGCGTCGGCGGCCGCGGCGCCGCGCGAGCGCGCGCAGGCGCCGGCGCTCTGCCCACGCTGCGCGCCGCCCGTGTTCGTGATCACCGGCCGCGGGTGGGGCCATGGCATCGGCCTCAGCCAGTACGGCGCGCTCGGCTACGCCCGTAACGGAGCCGGGTTCGAGCAGATCCTCACCCACTACTACCAGGGGACGGAAGTCACCCAGGCCCCGGTGAAGCGGATCCGCGTCCTCCTCGCGGCGGGTGCCAAGGCTTTGGCCGTCGGCTCTGCTGCGCCCTTCCGTGTCCGCGACGGCCTCGGCGAGGACCACGAGCTCGCCGCCGGAACGCAGCGCTTCGGCCCCGGCCTACGGGTGCGCGAGCTCGGACACAAGCAGCTCACGAAGCTCGAGGGCCCGGTCACGTTCCTCGCCGGCGACGAACCGCTGACGCTCAAGGGCCGCGCGTATCGCGGCGAGCTGCGGGTCACGGTCGACAAGGGCCGGCTCCGCGCGATCAACACGCTGGGGCTGGAGGCGTACCTGTACGGCGTCGTGCCGTCGGAGATGCCGCACTACTGGCCGCTCGAGGCGCTGAAGGCGCAGGCGGTCGCCGCGCGGTCGTATGCGCTCGCGACCCGACGCGGCGGCGACTTCGACGTCTACCCGGACGTCCGCAGCCAGGTCTACCGCGGCATCGCGGAGGAGGAGACGCCGACGAACCAGGCGATCGACGAGACGGCCGGCCTCGTCGTCACCTACGAGGGCCAGGTTGCCTACACGTACTTCTTCTCGACCTCGGGCGGACGGACCGCCACGGTCACCGACGTTTGGCCGACGTCGAAGCCGATCCCGTATCTCGTCTCCGTCGCCGACCCGTACGACTCCGTCTCGCCGTACCACCGCTGGGGGCCGATCGTCCTGACCGCCAAGGCCGCGCGGGCGCGGCTCAAGCTTCCGGGGCCGCTCCGCGACCTGACGACGACGATCACTCCGTCCGGCCGGGTCGGCGCCCTCGTCGCCGCCGGCCCGACTGGCGCGACGGAGGTCAAGGGCGGCGACGTCCGCCGGCTGCTCGATCTCCGCTCGACGTGGTTCCGCGTCGGGATGTTGGCCCTCGCGAGGCCCGAGGCGCCGCTCGAGCCCGGCCACCAGATGACGCTGTCCGGGATGGCGCGCGGGCTCAGCGGCGTGACGCTCGAGCAGCGCGCCGCCGGGGGTCTCTGGGCGCCTATGGCGAAGGTCAAGCCGAACGCGGCCGGCGCGCTCGCCGTCGCCGTGAAGCCGACCGTGACGACGCAGTATCGGCTGGCCGCCGGAAACGCCCGTTCCGAGGTCGTCCGCCTGGTCGTCGCGCATCCCCCGGCGCAGGGCGGCGTGGCGAAACCGTGACGCGGAAGCTCGTCCCACTGGTCGCCGTGCTCGCGCTCGCCCTCCCGGGCCCGGCTGCGGCGGCCCGCTTTGCGGTCGGGCTCCGGCCCGGCGCCGACCGCGCCGGTGTCGCGCGCGAACTGGAGGCCGAGACCGGCGGGACGGTCTCGCCGTTGGCCCCGTTCGGCCTGGTGCTGCGTGCGCCGAACGCCCGCGGGATTGCCGCCGCCGCCGGCGTCCGCTACGTCGAGCGGATCGAGGCGTCGCGCCGAATCGCGTTCGTCCCTGCCGATCCGCTCTTCGCCAGGCAGTGGTACCTCCCGCAGATCCGGGCGTTCGACACCTGGCCGACGTTCCCGGCGCCGTTCAACCCCCGCATCCGCGTGGCGGTGATCGACTCCGGGATCGACGCGACGCATCCCGACCTCAAGCCGCGGATCGAGTCCGGTAGGAGCTTCGTCGGCGGCTCGTGGGGGAAAGACGAGCACGGCCACGGCACGTTCGTCGCGGGGATCATCGCGGCCGAGACGAACAACGCCGAGGGGATCTCGGGCATCGGCATCGGAACCGACCTCCTGATCGCGAAGGTCGTCCGCGACGACGGCTCGATCTCGCTCGAAGCCGAGGCCCGGGCGATCAAGTGGGCCGTGCAGCAGGGGGCGACCGTCATCAACCTCAGCTTCGGAGGCGTCCGGGATCCCCGGAACCCGAAGCGGGATACCTTCTCGCGCCTCGAGGCCGACGCGATCGAGTACGCCGTTCAGAACCATGTGGTCGTGGTTGCCGCGGTCGGCAACGGAGACCAGGCGCCGTCGATGCCGTGGCGGTTCGCGAGCTACCCTGCCGCGCTCCCGCACGTGATCGGCGTGAGCGCGCTGGCGCGGGACGGATCGGTGCCGGCGTTCTCGAACCGCGACGACCGCTACAACGACATCGCCGCGCCCGGCGTCGACATCTTCTCGACGCTGCCGAAGATGCTGACCTCGCAGCGAAGCACGTGCGTCTTCCAGGGCTACTCCGAGTGCGGGCCGGCCGAGTTCAGGAAGGCCGAAGGCACGTCGTTCGCGGCGCCTCAGGTCGCCGGAGCGGCCGCTCAGCTCCTGAGCGTCGCGCAGCAGCTTGGCATCCAGATGCGGCCCGAGCAGGTCGCGAGCCTGCTGACCCGCTCCGCCGAGGACGCGACGCCGCTGACCGGCTGCCGCCGCTGCCGCTACGACCGCGACCGCTACACGGGCTGGGGCCGGCTCGACGTGGCGTCCGCCATCGACGAGCTCCGCTCGGCGCCGCCCGCGGCCGCCGACGCGTACGAGCCGAACGACGACGCCGGGCGTCGTGCCTGGCGCCTCGGCGCGCGCCGCAGCCACGTTCTCGCCTCGCTCGACTACTGGGACGATCGTCGCGACGTCTACCGGGTGCGCCTGCGCCGCGGAGAGGGCCTGCGCGCAAGCATCCGGGGCTCGGCGGGCACCGACATGAACCTCATGCTGTGGAAGCCCGGCGTGCGGCGGCTGGGGCCGGCCACGAACCGCAGGCTGCTGGCCGCGCGCTCCACGGGCCCGGGCGCAACCGAGTCGGTCTCCTACCGCGCGCCCGCGACGGGGTGGTACTTCGTGCAGGTCTCGATGCGCGAGGAAGGCGCCGGCGGCTACTCGCTCCGGCTCGACCGGAGCTAGCCTGGCAAGAGCTCCTCGGCCGGCACGTCGCGGATCCGGCGAGCGGGGTTCCCGACCACGAGTGCGCGCGGGGGCACGTCGCGCAGGACGACCGCGCCCGCGCCCACGAACGCCTCCTCGCCGATCTCGATCCCCGGCAGGAGCACCGCGCCGCCGCCCACCCGCGCTCCGCGCCGGATCGTCGGGCCTTTGCGCAGCGCATGGCGCTTCTCGGTTCGGCCCATGAAGTTGTCGTTGGTGGTCACGACGCACGGCGCGATGAAGACGTCGTCCTCGAGCGTCGAGTACGCGGTCACGTAGGCGTCAGCCTGGATCTTGGTCCGCGCGCCGATCGTCGTGTCGTTCTCGACGAGCGATCCGCGGCCGACGACGACGTCGTCGCCGAGCTCGCACCGCTCCCGAACGCACGACTGGTCGCCGACGATGCAGTTCGCGCCGATCTTCGTGCCCGCGAAGACCACGGCGCCCGCCGACACGATCGTCCCCGGCCCCAGCTCGAGCGGCCCCAGCGGCTCGCGCTTCGCGGTCGAGCGGGGCGACAGGGAGGGCTGCTTGCCGACGACCGCGTGGTCGCCGATCACGACACCCTCGCCGAGCACCGTCCCCGGATAGACGACTGCGGTTTCCGCGACTGTCACAGCGGACTCGTCGGACGCCAATCGCTCCAGTTCGTCGTTTCAGACGGACGCACGGGCAAAGCCCGCGCGTCCTGAGGAAGACATCGCAAGCGATGTCTCACGCGGGCGTCTGGACGAGCGAGCTCTGCAGCTGCTCGAGCGCGCGGACGACCACGACGCCGTCGCGCGCCGACGCGAGCGGGTCGCCGTCGCCGGCGACGAGGTCGAGGAAGTGCTGGACCTCGAGCCGCAGCGGCTCGTCGTTCGGGATCTTCGGGCAGTAGATGTCGCCCGTCCGCGTGCGCCACTCGCCGTAGGTCTCGGGCGGGCGCTCGGTGGCCTTCTCGTAGACCGTGATCTTCCGCTCCAGCTCCATGTCGTCGAAGACGACCATCCGCTTCGTGCCGACGACGGTCATCTCGCGCTTCTTGTGCGGGTCGAGCCAGGACAGATGCATGTGCGCGACCTTTCCCGAGGGGAAGCGCAGGTAGCAGAAGACGACGTCCTCGACCTCGCCGAGGAAGCTCTCGCCGCGCGCCCAGCACTCGCTTGGCTCCTCGCCGACCAGGTTGAGGATCACCGAGAGGTCGTGCGCGCCGAGGCTCGAGAGCGCGTTCTCCTCCTGGCGAATCTTCCCGAAGTTCTGGCGGTTTCCGTACAGGTAGAGGACGTCGCCGAGATCGTCCCCGTCCACCAGCTCCTTCAGCTTCCTCACCCCGGGGTGGTAGAGGAGCAGGTGGCCCGGCATCAGCACGAGCTCTCGCTCCTCGGCGATCGCGACGAGCTCCTCCGCCTCGGCCGCCTGCACGGCCATCGGCTTCTCGACGAAGACGTGCTTGCCGGCGAGGAGCGCCCGCCGCGCGAGCTCGTGGTGCGTGACGACCGGCGTCGCGACGACGACCGCCTCGAGGTCGGGGTCGGCGAGCAGCTCGTCGAAGTCAGCCGTCATCCGCGCGTTCGGATAGCGGGGCGCGAAGCGGGCGCGGTTCTCCTCCGCGAGGTCGCACAGCCACGCAAGGTCGGCGAGCTCGTCGAAGTTCCGCGCCAGGTTGGGGCCCCAGTAGCCGAGGCCGGCGAGTCCGATTCGGATCTTGCTCACGGCGAGAGGGTAACGAGGAGCCCAGCTATCCGGGCCGCCGCGCGGCCGTCGCCGTAGAGCGGCGGCCGGCCGTCCGGGATGTGTGCGTTCGCGACCGCCGCCACGATCCGGTCGGGGTCGTCGTCGACGAGCGTGTTCGCGCCGAGCTCGACCGTGTCGGCCCACTCG
This sequence comes from Gaiellaceae bacterium, assembly GCA_035264445.1. Taxonomy (GTDB): domain Bacteria; phylum Actinomycetota; class Thermoleophilia; order Gaiellales; family Gaiellaceae; genus DATFQE01. Next base: position 6,539 of record DATFQE010000246.1, read on the forward strand.
GTGCTCGGCCGCATCGTGACGCACGGGACGCCGTACCAGTACGCCTCCTTCTGCAGCCCACCGGAGTCGGTCAGGATCACCCGAGCCTGCGAGGCGAGCGCGGCGAGGTCGAGGTACCCGAGCGGGTCGAGGAGGCGAACGTGGGGCGCAAGTAACAGTCTGTTGCTTCGGAGCGCGGCACGGGTGCGCGGGTGCGCGGGGAAGAGCACCGGCTCGGGGAGCCGACTGAGACCGTCGGCGATCCGCGCGAGGCGCTCGGGGCGGACGTTCGCCTCCCGGTGCACCGTCGCCACGAGGTACGCGCCCGGCTCGACCGCGAGCTCCTCGAGGACGCGCGATCGCTCGCGCGCGATCGGGGCGATTTGCTTGCTCACGTCTGCCATCACGTCGCCGACGACCTCGCGCCTGCCGGAGACACCCTCGTCGGCCAGGATCCGGCTCGAGCGCTCGTCGGGCGTCAGCAGCAGCTGCGAGAGCCGGTCGACCTCGATCCGGTTTCGCTCCTCCGGCATCGACAGGTCGCCGCTCCGCAGGCCCGCCTCGACGTGGGCCAGCGGAACGGCGGCCTCGGCGGCGGCAACAGCTCCGGCGAGAGTCGAGTTCGTGTCTCCGTAGACGAGCACCCAGTCGGGCCGCTCCGCTTCGATGACCTCCGCGATCGGCGCCTTCATCGCGCCGGGGTCGGAGGTACGCAGGCCGAGTGCGTAATCCGGGTCGGGCAGCCCCAGCTCTTCGAAGAAAAGCTGCGAGAGCTCGCGGTCGTAGTGCTGCCCGGTGTGGAGGACGACTTCGTGTATCCCTCGCTCGCGGAGTGCGACCGACAACGGCGCTGACTTGATGAACTGCGGCCTATTTCCTACAACGGCGAGGACGCGCACAGCCGACCTACACTACGGATCCCCGCGGCCCGTTAGCTGAGCCGGTCGAGGACATGACTCGGAAGCCAAGGTCGCAGCTTCCCAATTCGTCTCGGCTCACTTCGTCTGCAGGTGCTCGGCAGGCTTGTCAACCTGCACGAGCGGCCTGACTACCGCATCATTGAACCGACAGGTGTGCAGGTGAGACAGCGTCGACTGGTTCCTTCCGAGCTCCGGAACGTTTCCTTCCCCATCGCCGTCCGTGGCTACGAGCGCCATGCCGTCGACACGTACGTCGCCCGGGTCAATCGCGTCATCGCCGAGCTCGAGGCGACACATTCGCCTGAGGCCGCCGTCAGGCATGCGCTTCATCGCGTCGAGGAACAGACGCGCGGCACGCTGGAGCACGCCCGGGAGCGCGCCGACGAGCTGACCGCGGCGGCGCAGCGGAGAGCAGAGGACACCCTGGCTCGCGCGAAGGCCGAGGCAGCCGACATCGTCGTCAACGCAGAGACCCAAGTCGACCGGGCAACACTCGCTGCCGACGCGCACGCTGCCGAGGTGAAGTCCGACGCCGATGCTTACGTCGCGAAAGCAAGGGCCGAAGCGGAGGACATCCTGGCTCGAGCGCGCAGGGAGGCGGAGGAATCGCTCCGGCGCTCGCGCGAGGAGATCGCCTCCGTGCGCGGTAAGGCAGAGGCGTGGGCGACCGCGTTCTCGGCCGACAGCGAGGCGATTCGGAAGGAGCGGCTTGAGCTCCTCGACGACGTCCGTGAGCTCGCGCTGCGACTCGCCTCGGCTGCCGACGATGCCACCGCGCGATTGCCGATCGAGGACCTCGAGGCACGCCCGAGGCAAGCCGGATCGCTTCATACTCCCAACCGTGACTGAACAGAGCGCCGAATCCGATCAGCCGAGACGGGACGTTCCGCCGGAGATCCGGAACGCCTCGTTCGACGTCGCACGCCGGGGCTACGAGCGCAGCGCGGTCGACGCGTACGTCGCGCGGGTCACCGGCCTGATCGACGACCTCGAGGCGACGCGCTCGCCCGAGGCCGCTGTCAAACACGCGCTCCGGGAGGCCGGCGAGACGATCAGCAGCACCCTTTTGCAAGCGGGCGAGACGGCCGAGCAGATCACGGTTGCCGCGCGCCAGACCGCCGAAGCGGAGACTACGCGCGCTCGGAAGGAGGCCGACGAGCTCGTCGCCAACGCGACAGCCGAGGCGGAGAACATGCGAGAGCTTTCGAACGCGGAAGCCGAGAGGATCCGCGCCCAAGCCAAGGCGGAGGCGGACGAGCGCCTCCAGCGTGCCGAGGAGCAAATGGCGGCGTTGAAGGCGGAGGCGGAGGCCCGGTTGCGCGAGCTCGAGGCCGATACCGAGATGGTGCGCACCGAGCGCCGCGCGCTGCTCGACGATATCCGCGCGCTCGCGGCGCGGGTCGAGCAGGCAGCGAAGGGTGCGAACGCGCGATTTCCGCTGGTCGAATCGGCCGAGCCGACACAAGAAGCGGGCGCTGCGGCGAACCCCGACGGGAACGGAGCCGCCTCCTAGCGAGCCGACGGAAAGATCCCTCGAGGCCGGGTTACACTAGGCGCGGCGGGGGCCGTTAGCTCAGCTGGTAGAGCAGGGGACTCTTAATCCCAAGGTCGCAGGTTCGATCCCTGCACGGCCCAACAAAGAGCTCCCGCAAAACGGGAGCTCTTGTTGCCTCGGCTGACGCTCGCGGACGGCGCGCGCGTACCGTGGTAGTACCGAGGCCGCAAAACTGCCCCGCCGACGTTTCGGGCGGACGAGCGAGAGACGGCGACGCTCACGCGCCCACGCCCGAGGGCTACACGCTGGCGCGCGTATCTCACGCGGGATGGGAACCCGCGACCGTCCCGTAGGACCGAGTAGGGCGCTCTGTCCCTAGGCGAACGGAGTGCGGGAGGCCCGAAGAGGATGCGGCGGCCTCTAGGGGCTCCCGCGAACGTCACTTACCCGGCCGGGCAAGAACGTCACGGCTCTTCGCGCGGAGCAACCGGGAACAACAACCCGCACTGCCCGCCTGGCAAGTAGCCCAGGCGAAAGCACTCTCAGCAGTGGGGGCCACCGCTTTCGG
>DATFQE010000247.1:0-4115 GCA_035264445.1 Gaiellaceae bacterium
TGGCACAGCGGCAACGGGCGGGCTCGCGGCTCGTCCGCGGCGCGCGCGTCTCGCTGGTCGTCAGCCGCGGGCGGGCGCCAGGATCGCGCTGACGCGCTCGAGCGCCTCCGCCGACGAGGCAGCGCCGTCCCGCAGCACCAAGGGGTCGCGGCCGGTGAAGTCGATCACCGTCGAAGCGGTGCCCGGCAGCTCGCCGCCGTCGACCACCGCGGCGCACGCCTGAATCATCTCTTCGGGAACGTCGTCCAGACGTCGGGCGTCGCCGCCGCCATGCGCGTTCGCGCTCGTCGCGGCCAGGGCGCCGACGCGAGCGAGGAGCTCGTCGCCCGGCCCAGAGAGCGCCGGCACGCGAACGCCGATGGTGTCCGGCCGCGTGCCGGTCATCCACCGGTAGCGGCGCCCGGGATTCGGCAGGACCAGCGTGTACGGGCCCGGCAACAGCGCGCTCACGATCTCGCCGGACCGGCCGCGCAGCTCCGACACGCACTCGAACAGCATGTCGACGTCCGCGGCCATGAGCGCGGTCGGCTGGAAGACGTCGCGGCCCTTCAGCCGCGCCAGCCGCTCGACGGGCTCGGGGCGGTACGGCGTCGTCCCGAGGCCGTAGACGGTGTCCGCCGGGAAGACGACGGGCTTCCCGGCGCGGACTGCGGCAACCGCTGCCTCGATCACGGGTGCCGGCCCTCCACGACGCGGTCCCGGCCGGCGAGGTCGGGCGTGATCGCGACGTCCTCGTAGCCGAGGTCGTCGAGCGCCGCTGCCAGGCGCGCGGCCTGTCCGTCGCCCGCCTCGAGCACGAGCACGCCGCCCGCGACCAGCAGCCCTTGCGCGTCACGCGCGATTGCCTCGGCGACGCCCGTGCCGACGAGCGCGGCACGAGGCTCGTAGAGCCGGATCTCCGGCTGGAGCCGCTCCCATTCCTCGGCGCCCACGTACGGCGGATTCGACACGACGAGGTCGAACCTGCCCCCGACGCCCCTGAGCAGGTCGCCGTGCACGAGCCGCACGCGCCCGTCGACCCCGGTGCGCGCGCGGTTCTCCTCGGCGAGCGCGAGAGCCGCTTCGGAGCTGTCCACGCCGACGACGTGGGCGAACGGATGCTCGTCGGCGATCGCCAACGCGATCGCGCCCGATCCCACTCCCACGTCGAGCACGCGCGGCTTCGGCGCGTCGGCCAGCAACGCGAGACACCGTTCGACGACGGTCTCGGTCTCGGGCCGCGGCACGAGCGCGCGCGGGTCGAGCGACAGCGTCAGCCGGCGGAAGCCCCATTCGCCGAGCACGTAGGCGAGCGGCTCCCGACGCGCTCTCCGCTCCAGGCAGGCGAGGAACGACCGCTCCTCCGCGACGGACAGCTCGCGGGAGCTTTGGGCCCGGAGCTCGCTCCGCGAAAGCCCGAGCACGTGCCCGAGCAGCCACTCGGCGTCGACCTGCGGCGTGTCCACGCCTGCACGCCGTAAAGCTCGGGCGGCATGGTCGAGCGCGGCTGCTGCGTTCACGCGTGGGCCGTCTCGAGAGCCTGCCGCCGCTCCTCCGACGCGAGCGCCTCGGTGAGCTCGTCGAGCGCGCCCTGGAGCACCTGGTCGAGCCTGTGCAGCGTGAGCTTGATGCGGTGGTCGGTCACCCGGTTCTCGGGATAGTTGTAGGTGCGGATCTTCTCGGCCCGCTCGCCCGACCCGATCTGGGAGCGGCGTGCGGCGTCCGTCTCTGCCTGCTGTCTCGCGCGCTCCTGCTCGTAGAGGCGGGCGCGCAGGACGCGGAGGGCTTTTGCTCGGTTCTGGATCTGCGACTTCTCGTCTTGCATCGAGACGACCAGGCCTGTCGGCAGGTGGGTGATCCGGACGGCAGAATCGGTCGTGTTGACGCTCTGGCCGCCGGGACCGGTCGAGCGGTAGACGTCGACCTTGAGGTCGTTGGGGTCGATATCGACCTCGACTTCCTCGGCCTCGGGCATCACAGCAACCGTCGCCGTCGACGTGTGGATGCGGCCCTGCGACTCCGTCACGGGGACGCGCTGGACGCGGTGGGTGCCACCCTCCCACTTGAAGATGGAGTACGCGCCGTCGCCCTTGACCGCGAAGGTGACCTCCTTGAAGCCGCCCTCCTCGTTGCCGCTCGCGGACAGCTGCTCGAACTTGAATCCGCGCCGCTCGGCGTAGCGCGTGAGCATGCGGTAGACGTCCCCCGCCCACAGCGCGGCCTCGTCGCCGCCGACGCCCTGGCGGACTTCGACGATCACGTCCTTGCGGTCGGCCGGATCGGTCTCGACGAGCGCGAGCTTCAGCTCCTCCTCGAGCCGCTCGAGCCGCTCTTCGAGCTCGGGTAGGAGCTCGCGCAGGTCGGCATCGGCGCGCGCGGCGTCGGCGTCGCTCGAGACGTCGCGCCACTCACGCGCGAGCTTGTACGGCCCTTCGAGCTCCTTCAGTCGCCGGCCGACCTCCGCCGCCTCGCGGTGGTCGTTGAAGACGGCAGGGTCGGACATCCGCTCCTGCGTCTCGCGGTAGGAGCGGTCGACCTCGTCGACGAGATCCTCGATCGCAGCCATTTCGGCCGCGAATGGTAGCCCCGCCAATAGGAGGGTCTACGACTCCAACCGGGCGTCGAGAGTCAGCTCGACATTGCCCTTGAGCGCGCCGGAGACCGGGCAGCCGTCCTTCGCACCGTCGGCCGCCTCGCCGAAGGCGTTCTCGTCGATACCGGGGACGCGGCCCACGACCGTCAGGGCGGCCTTCGTGATGCCGGTCCCAGGCACGAAGGTGATCGTCGCCGAGGTCTCGAGCCGCTCTGGCGGGTTCCCGGCCTGCGCGAGCGCATGGGACAGAGCCATCGCGAAGCACGCTGCGTGAGCCGCGGCGATCAGCTCTTCGGGGCTGGTGCGGCCCTCGGGGCTCTCCGCGCGCGAAGCCCAGGTCACCGGGAGCTCGGGCAGTGCCCCGCTCCCCGTCTCCGTGATCGTGCCGGAGCCCTCCATCAGGCTGCCTTCCCACACCGCATTCGCAGTCCGCTCTGTCGCCATCCGTCGTCCCCCTGTCCGTTGGTCGGAAAAGGTTAGTGAACGTGAAAGCGCGTTCGCGGCCGGAGCAGCGAGTCGAACCTGAGCGAGATCCCGCTCAACGCTTGGCCTTGAGCACGCCGAGGGGGACGTCTGTCCGGTTGCCGGTGGAGTCGCGCGCGACCAGCGTCGTGTGCCAGACACCTGGCTTCGGCACGAGGCGCATCGACCCGCGCAGCGGTTTCTTGCCGAGGCTGACGACGCGGCCCTGGTGATAGTCGTTGACGAGCTGCAGTCGCAGGTCGAGCCAGGGCGTCTCCGCGTCGCGGGCGCGCCATACGAGCCGCTTGCCGACGAGCCGTGCGGTAACGGCGGGCGGCACCCTGTCGACCTTGACGATCGCATCCGGCAGCTCCACCTCGGCCTTGTTGCCGGCGAGATCCGTGGCCGAAACCGTCACCGGGTACGTGCCGGCGGGCACCCGACCGGGGTAGACCTCGATCGACTTCGGGCCCCGGCCGACGAAGAGCGTGCGCCGGGACGAGCCCACCTGGACGGTCACGCGCGAGATCTTCGAGAGCGTGAAGCGAACCTCGGCGTTGTCGCGGAAGCCGTCGACCGGGCGGGGATACGACGGAGGCCCGGCGGCGCCGGGCGTCACGACCGGCGGCACGTCCTCGTAGGCGGCGAACTTGTTTCCGTAGTCCGTCCAGAACGCATCCTTGTCGCGGGCGCCGATTCGCTTCAGCAGCGAGACGACGTAGCGCTGGTAGTCGAGAGTCGACTCGTTCGCGCCGAGGGCGTAGAGCGTCCAGGCGCCGGTGTCGAACCTCGGCAGCAGCGCCGCGGCCGCCGCACGCAGCTGGCCGGCGAGCTCCTGGCCGGCCGGGTCCTCGAGCGTCAGCGAGTAGTCCTCGAGCGACACGACCGACTGCAGCTGTGCGTTCAGGACGGCGAGGTCGCTGAAGCTGTAGAGCCGGACGAAAAGCCCCTCGGGCAGCGGTCGGACGAGCTTCCCCGGGATTGCCCGGAAGGCCTTCCGGGCAGCGGCCGCGAACGCGGGATCGGCGAGCTTCGCCTGGCCGCGAGCGAGCGCCTGCGCCGCGACCGATTGCGCCATGCC
>DATFQE010000248.1:0-11526 GCA_035264445.1 Gaiellaceae bacterium
GATCTCGGCATCTTCGGCGACCCGGGTCGCGCCACGCAGGACCGTGAACTGGTGGACGACGGCGTCGGGCGCGAGCTGGACGTCCGGGTCGATCCAGGTCGTGCTCGGATCGACGATTGCGACACCCGCCAGCATGTGCGCCTCGTTGACGCGGTCGCGGAGCAACGCCGCCGCGTGCGCGAGATCCGCGCGGGTGTTCACCCCTTCCGCGACGGCGGCGACGGCCGTCGGATGCGAGCCGACTCGGCGGCCGGCCCGGGAGAGGTTCCGGATCGTGTCCGTCAGGTACAGCTCGCCCTGCGCGTTGCGCGCGTCGAGCGCCTCGACGGCGGGCCACAGGTCGGGCGCCACGAACGCGTAGATCGACGCGTTGAGCTCTCTGATCGCAAGCTGCTCGTCGGTGGCGTCGGCCGCCTCGACGACCTCGAGGAGGTTGCCGTTGTCGTCCTTGACGAGACGGCCGTAGGGCAGGTCGCGAGGGGACTCGATCGAGAGCGCGGTGGCCGCGTTTCCGGCCCTGCGGTGGGCCGAGACGAGACCGCCCAGCACCTCGGCGGTGATCAGCGGGGCGTCGCCCGAGACGACCAGCACGTCGCCGTCGAACCCGGCTAGCGCGTCTCGCGCGGCAGCGACGGCGTCTCCCGTACCGCGCGGTTCCCGCTGAACCGCGATCTCGACGCCCTCCGGGAGCGACTCGGCGATCGTGTCGTGCGTCTGCGGCGACACGACGACGACGATGCGCGAAGGCCCCGTTGCGGCTACGGCGTCGAGCACCCAGTCGAGCATGCGACGGCCGAGCAGCGGGTGGAGGTGCTTCGGCGTGTCGGAGCGCATGCGCGTGCCGAGACCGCCGGCCATGACGAGGGCTGCGAGGTTCGGGTCGCTCATCGCAAGAGGTGCTGGGGCGCCAGGATTCGAACCTGGGATCGCGGGACCAAAACCCGCTGCCTTACCACTTGGCTACGCCCCAAGGATCGTCGGGTATCGACCTCTCAAGTCTGCCACGACTCGGTTCGCTTCCGTCCGGCGGCCCACCGGCAGAGCCGGTGAGCCTCGATGGTCGGCATCGCAAGCGACGCCTCAGCACTTGGCTACGCCCCAAGGATCGTCGGGTATCGACCTCTCAAGTCTGCCACGACTCGGTTCGCTTCCGTCCGGCGGCCCACCGGCAGAGCCGGTGGGCCTCGATGGTCGGCATCGCAAGCGACGCCTCAGCACTTGGCTACGCCCCAAAGATCTGGGAGCGGAAGTCTAACGGCGGCCTGTGATGAGGACGACCAAAACCACAGCCGCCAGCACGCCGACGGCGATGAGCGCCAGCGTTCCGACCACAAGCACGAGCACCGGAACCAGCGCGACACCCGCTTGCGAGACGGCGCCGGTCCAGAGGGCGTCGCGCGCGAGGCCCGGACGCAACCGTGGTGAGAGCCAGAAGTACGCGATGACGACGAGGCCGGCAATCAGCAGCGCGGGCAGCACGTCGATGACGTCGAAGACGACGAGCAGGCCCTCGACGAAGGCGATCCACAGCGCGATCTTGAGCCGATTCGCGCGGAGCCACCTGCCGTAGCGGGTGGAGCCGTGCTCGAGGACGGGCGTTTGGTAGGCCACGCGTCAACCGTACCAAGCAGGCACGGTTACCCACGTTTGGCCCAGTCGGCCCAGGTGCCGGGCCGCGCGCTCGGCGGGCGCGCGATGCATGAAGAGCCCGTAGACGATCGGCCCGGCGCCGCTCACGTCCGCTCTGAACGCCCCCTGGTCGAGCAACCGGAGGGCAAGCTCGGAGGTGGCGAGGTCGTTCGGCGGTAGGACGGCGAGATCTCGAGGACGACGGACGGCGCGAAGCGCCTCCAGCAGCGCATCGCGACGCCGGGCGTAGCCCTCGTCCCCGCCCCGCGCGTCGAAGGCGGCGTACACGCCGGCGGTCGACGATTTCACGGCGCCCTTCGCAAGAAGCAGGACGACCCAGAAGTCCTGTGGGAGGTCGAGCGGCTCCAGCTCGTCGCCGGCGCCCGTACCGAGCGCCGGGCCGGAATGGAGAAAGAACGGGACGTCGGTCCCGATCTCGGCGCCGAGCAGGTCCAGCGCCGACGAGTCGAGTGGCTTCGCGAGCGTGCGGTTCGCGAGTCGGAGTGCGGCGGCCGCGTCGCTGCTGCCCCCGCCCAGGCCGGAGGCGACGGGAATGCGCTTGTCGATCCGCGCTCGCCAGCGAGGCTCGACACCAGCAGCCGCAGCGAGTCGCACGAGTGCCGCACGGACGAGCGTGTCCTGGTCGAACCCCGCGACCCCTAGCCGGTCGGCCTGCTCGATCGTCACGCGGTCGGCCAGGTCGAGCCGCTGGAGGACGGTCGTGACCTCGTGCCTGCCGTCCTCGCGGCGAGGGCCGACCACGAGCGCCAGGTTGAGCTTCGCCGGCGCCGGGATTCGCCTCACGCCAGGGCGCGCGTGAGCTCGACGAACTGCTCCGGCGCGAGCGCCTCGGCCCGCGCGTCGCGCGCGACGCCGATTCGCTCGAGCGCCGCGGCGCCGACCTCCCGGGTCGCCAGTCCGGCGAGCTCGAGCGAGTTCGGAAGCGTCTTGCGCCGATGGGCGAACGCGGCCTCGACCACGCGCTTGATGCGCGCGTAATCGGGGAGGATCCCGGTGCCGCGACGGCGAAACGCGACGAGAGCCGACTCGACATTGGGCCGCGGCCGGAAGACGTTGCGCGAAACGGGATGGAAGCCCGTCCGCTCGGCGGCGAGCTGGACGAGGACGGAGACGCCGCCGTACGCCTTCGTGCTCGGCTCCGCGAAGAAGCGGTCCGCGACCTCGCGCTGCACCATCACGCACCAGAGACCGACGGTCGGGAGCCCGTCGAGGGTCTCGACGACGATCGGCGTCGCGATGTTGTACGGCAGGTTCGCGACGAGCTTCGTCGGCGCCGGCTCGCCCGCCGCGAGATCGAGCCGGAGCGCGTCGCCGAACTGGAGCTCCACGTTCTCGTGCTGCGCGAAACGTTCGCGGAGCGCCGACTCGAGCGCGCGGTCGAGCTCGACCGCGCGCACGTGCCCCGCTCGGTCGGCGAGGTACTCCGTGAGCACGCCGAGACCCGGTCCGATCTCGAGCACCGAGTCCTCGGCCTGCAGCTCGGCGAGCCGGCCGATCACGCCAAGAATGTTCTCGTCGACGAGGAAGTGCTGGCCGAGGTCGCGGTTCGGCGTGACGGGGAAGCGGCTCACGAAAGGCGGAACGCCGCGTCGGCGTTGGCGTCGATCTGCGCGGCCAGCGCGTCGGCGTCCTCCTGCCTCGCGGCCGCCAGGGCGGCGACGGTGTGGACGACGTTGGCCGGCTCGTTCGGCCGGCCTCGTCGCGGTTGCGGCGAGAGGTACGGGCTGTCGGTCTCGGCGAGCAGGCGGTCGCCGGGCACGGCCCGGGCCGAAGCCCGGAGGTCGTAAGCGTTGGGGTACGTGACGTTGCCGGCGAAGGAGACGTACCACCGGCGCTCGAGCGCCGGGTCGAGGAGGCCGGGCGACGAGAAGCAATGCATCACGACGGTGCCCTCGAAGTCGTCGAGCGCGGCAAGGGTGTCCGCGTCGGCCGCGCGTGTGTGGACGACGACCGGCTTGCCGAGCTCGGCGGCGAGCCCGAGCTGCGCTTCGAACAGCGCGCGCTGGCGGTCGCGCGGCGCGTAGTCGCGGTAGTGGTCGAGGCCGGTTTCGCCCACGGCGACCGCTCGCTCGCTCGAGAGCAGCTCGCGTAGCTCGTCGACTCGCTTCGCCTCCTCGTTGCCCGCCTGGTGAGGATGAATCCCGAGCGCCGCGTAGACGCCTTCCTCTCGCTCCGCCACGTCGAGCGCCGCGCGGCACGACTCGATCCCCGAGCCGACGGCGATGACGCGCATCACTCCGGCTGCTCGAGCGCGCCGAAGTACCTCGGCGGGGTCCTCGTCGCCCGCGTCGAGGTGGGCATGAGTGTCGATCACGCCGGCTGCGGGTCCTGCAAGCCCATCCGCTCGAGCTCCTCCTGCTCGACCTTCGCGGGGTCGAGCTTGCGGAAGAGCGGCACCGGCTCGCGCAACGCCTGCCCCGGCGGTAGCTCGCTCGGCTCCCACGACCCCACCCAGCTCGCGTAGTCGCCGGTGAGCACGACGTGCTTGTCGCCGTCGTCCTCGACCTCGCGGAACTCCAGCGGGCCTGCGATGTCGCCGTCGTGGCCGAGCAGCTCATGGAGCTTCTGCGAGCTGAAGGGCATGAACGGCGTGAACATCGTCTTGAGGTCGTTCACACAGCGCAGGCAGGTGTAGAGGACCGTCGCGGCCCGCTCGCGGTCGCGCTCGAGCAGCGTCCAGGGCGCCTGGTCGTTCACGTAGACGTTCGCGCGACGCGCGAGCTGCATCGCCTCGCCGAGCGCAGCCTTGAAGCGAGCAGCTTCGATGTGCTCTCCGACCGAATCGAAGCCGCCGGCGACCGTGTCGAGCAGCGCCCTGTCGTCGGCGCTTAGCTCCCCCGGCTCGGGCACCGCGCCGAAGTTGCGATAGGCGCTCGTGAGCGTGCGGTTGACGAGGTTGCCCCACGTCGCGACGAGCTCGTCGTTGCTCCGGCGCGCGAACTCCGCCCAGGTGAAATCGGTGTCCTGCTGCTCAGGCCCCGCGGCGGTCAGGAAGTAGCGCAGGGCATCCGGCTCGTACCGGCTGAGGAAATCGCGGACGAGGATGCCCACGCCGCGGCTCGCCGACGCCTTCTGGCTCTCCATCGTCAGGAATTCGCTCGCCACGACGTTGTCGGGGAGCTCGAGCTTCCCCTTGCGGGCGCCGTAGTCACCGCCGTCCTCGTACCCGAGGAGCATGCTCGGCCAGATGACCGTGTGGAAGACGATGTTGTCCTTGCCCATGAAGTAGACGTGGTTGGCGTCCGCGTTCTGCCACCACTCCCGCCAGGCATCCGGCCTACCGACCACGGTCGCCCATTCGATGGCGGCGGAGAGGTACCCGATCACGGCGTCGAACCAGACGTAGATCCGCTTGTTCGAATCCTCCGCGTATCCGGGCACGGGAATCGGGACGCCCCAGTCCAGGTCTCGGGTGACCGCACGTGGCTTGAGGTCGCGCACGAAACTGAGCGAGAAATTGCGCACGTTCGTGCGCCAGTTGCGCCGGCCCTCGATCCACTCGGCCAGCCGCTCGGCGAACGCGGGCAGGTCGAGAAACAAGTGCTTCGTCTCCCGGAACTCCGGCGTCGAGCCGTCGATGCGCGAGCGCGGGTTGATCAGGTCGGTGGGGTCCAGCTGGTTGCCGCAGTTGTCGCACTGGTCGCCGCGCGCGGCCTCGTAGCCGCAGATCGGGCAGGTGCCCTCGATGTACCGGTCGGGCAGGGTGCGTCCGTCCGGCGAGAAGGCGCCCATCATCGTGTTCTCGACGACGTAGCCCTTCTCGTAGAGGGTGCGGAAGAGGTCCTGGGTGACCCGGTAGTGATTCGGCGTCGTCGTGCGGGTGAACAGGTCGTACGCGATGCCGAGATCGCGCAGGTCCTCGCGGATCAGCCGGCTGTAGTGATCAGCGGTCTCTCGTGGCGAGCGGCCCTCCTTGTCCGCGGCGACCATGACCGGCGTGCCGTGCTCGTCCGTCCCGCTGACCATGAGGACGTCGTCGCCCTTCAGCCGGTGGTAGCGGGCGAAGATGTCGGACGGCACCCCGAACCCCGCGACGTGGCCGATGTGGCGCGGGCCCGACGCGTAGGGCCACGCCACTGCGACGAGGATCTTCCGGGGCGGCATCGCCGACCATCATACGAGCGTCGTCGGGCTCGGCCCCGCGGCGGATTCGGCGCGTCCAGCCGAACGCGAGCAGCGCCGCGAGACCCGCCGCGACGGCCGCCGCCACGGTGGGACGGGTGAGGTCCGCGCCGCTCGTGGTTGTGCGCCGGGGCTCGCTCCGCGCGCGTGCCGGCGCCGGCGCCGCCACCTGGTCTCCGGCGCCGGTGAGGAGACGCGGGACCCGCCGACGGTGCGGCGCGCGCGCCGGCGTGCCCGTGCCGGCGCGCGCCGGCGCGGGCACGCCAGGCCGGGCATGCACCGCGTGCGACGCCGAGCGGCCGGCGCGGTGGCGAAGCGGTGAGGCGCGCCCCGCCGCCGGGGCAGGCGTGGTCGACTTCTCCGTACGGGGACGTGCCGTGCGCCTGCGAGCGCGGTGCTCGGCCCGCGATGGGCGAGCCGCGCTGTCGCCGGCCTGACGTTCGACCGGCTGCGGGGACACGGGGCTCGTGACGGTCGGGAGGGCGGCGCCCGGGGAGAGGGCAGGGGCAGGCGCCGCCGCATCCGGACCGGGAGCGGGTGCGGCCGTCGGCGGAGGGCCGGCCGCGGGAACCGGCGGCGGGGCAGCCGCACGAGGCGGGAGCAGAGAGGCCGGATCGACATACCCGTCGGGCTCGCTGGTGCGGCGGACGCCGAGGTGGACGTACGCCGCGTCGTGCTCGACGTCGCCGCTCTGGCCGACCGTCCCGACCGGCTCGGCTTCCGCGACGGCTACGCCCGCCGAGACGACGAGCGTGCCGAGGTGGAGCAGCGTCACGCTGTAGCCGTCGGGCGTCTCGATCGTGAGCGAGCGTCCGTGCCGGGGGAGCGTGCCGGCGAACCGGACCGTCCCGGCGGCCGGAGCGAGCGCAGGCTCGCCGGCCGCGCCCGCGACGTCGATGCCCCGGTGCTGGCCGGCTTCGTACTCGCTCGGCGCAGCGACAAAGGGAGCCAGGACGGCACCAGACGACGGCCAGCTCCAAGCGAGCGCTCCGGGCGGGATCGCGAGCGCCGCGAGGGCCGTGCCGACCAGGAGGGCCACCTTTGTTGTCAGTTGAGTGAACACGCACGGCAGGGTAGCGGGCGCGTCGGCTGTTGTCAAATCGGCTTACAACGAGCCGCCGTAGAGCCGGTTTCGCGACACGCCCGTAAGCCGCGAGACGACGTCCGCCGCGGTCTTGCGGGTCGCCCCCGCCGCGACGAGCTCCGCAACCGCGGCAACGGCCGGCTCCTCGCCGTCACCTACGTCGGCGGCCGCCCCGCCGAACACGATCGTGATCTCGCCTTTCGGCGGCTCCGAGAACCGCTGCGCCAGCTCGGCGGCGCTCCCGCGCACGACCTCCTCGAAGCGCTTGGTCAGCTCGCGGCACACGGCGACCAGACGCTCCGGCTCGACGCGGGCGAGGCTCGCCAGCGAGCCCGGCAGCCGCTGCGGCGACTCGAACGCCACCGCGGGGTGTCGCCATCGCCGCAACTCGTTCCAGAGCGCGACGAGCGCTCCCTCCGAACGCGGGAGAAAGCCGAGGAACTGGTAGCGCTCGCCGGCCAGACCGCTGGCCACGAGGGCCGTCGCGACCGCCGTGGGGCCCGGGAGCACCGTGACAGGCAGGCCCTCCGCGACGGCGGCGGCGACGAGCCGGGCACCGGGATCGTTGATGCCGGGCAGTCCGGCGTCGCTCGCGAGCGCGACCCGTTCACCCGCGCGCAGCCGAGGCAGCACCTCGGCCGTGCGGCGCGCTTCGTTGTGACGGTGGTAGCTGAGGAGACGCGCCGCACGCACGTCGTGGCGGTCGAGCAGCAGCTTGGTGTGGCGCGTGTCTTCGCAGAGGACGAGATCCGCCTCGCGGAACTCGCGCAGGACGCGCAGCGTGACGTCGTCCAGGTTTCCGACCGGGGTCGCGCAGACCGCGAGCGGCATCAGTGGAGCTTCGAAGCCGCGTCGAGCGCCTCGAAGGCGACGAACCCCGCCCCGACGAGCCCCGCCTCGGGGCCGAGCTGCGCGGGGACGATGCGGACGAGCTCACGTCCCGGCGACAGCGCCTCGCGCTCCATGACCTCGCGCGCCCTCTCGAGCAGGAGGTCGCCGGCCGCCTTCCCCCAGCCCCCTCCGATCACGATCGCCTCGGGGTTGAAGATGTTCACGAACGACCCCATCGTCGCGCCGAGGCGGCGTGCGATCCCGTCGAGGACCTCGAGCGCCACGTGGTCGCCCGCCCGCGCCCGCTCGAGCAGGACGTGCGAGTCGGCGCCGTCGCCGAACGCGTCTGCTGCGTCGCGCGACGCCGCGACGCCGGTCGCGTACGCCTCGATATGCCCGCGGCCCTTGCAGAAGCTCCCACACGGCCGGCCGTCGAACTCGACGACGACGTGCCCGAGCTCCGCGGCCGCGCCGATGGCTCCGCGGTAGGGCCGCCCGTCGAGGATCAGCCCGCCGCCGACGCCGGTGCCGAGCGTCAGCATGATCATGTGGTTCGTGCCGCGGCCGGCGCCGACCTTCCATTCGGCGATCGCCGCGGCGTTGGCGTCGTTGTCGATCCCGACCGGAAGCGAGAAGCGCTCCGCGTAGCGCTCGCGGAACGGCTCGTCGGCGAGCGGGATGTTGGCCGACCAGACTGCCTGGCCCGTTCGCTGGTCGATGGTGGACGGAATGCCGAAGCCGAGCGCGCCGACGTCGTCCTCCATGAGCGACTCCACGAGGTCGTCGACCCCGTCGAGGAGCGCTTCCTCGGACGTCTTCGTCGTCGGGACCTCGCGCCGGCGGACGATCGTCCCGTCGCGCTTCATCACGCCGCCCAAGAGCTTCGTCCCGCCGGCGTCGACCCCGATGACGAGCGGCTCCGACACGACGGCTGGCTACCATACCGCGCCGGATGGCGGACGGAGACAAGCCCTACCGCCTGTATCGCGGCGGGCGCGTCCGCGGCGGGGTCCCGACGCTCGAGCGCCCCCGGCGGCGCAGCGACGGCAAACGCATCGAACCGACGGCCGGCCGGCCCGCGAAACCGAAGCGGCGGCGCCTCCGCCTCACGCGCGGCCGCGTGATCCTGAGCGTCGTCCTCCTGTTGATCCTGCTGCTCGTCGTGTGGGCGGTCGCGAGCTGGCTCGCGTTCGACCGCGGGGTGGCCGAGGCGAATCAGCGCCTGAGCCCCCGTGCGAGAGCGGCGCTCGTCCCGCACGAGGGCCTGCTCATCTCACGTCCGACGACGACGCTGCTGATGGGGACCGACCACGCCGACCGGGCCGACCGCGCCGACGCCAACCGCTCCGACTCGATCATGCTGGTCCGCACCGACCCGGACAAGCACCGGATCACCTACCTGTCGATCCCGCGCGACCTGCGCGTCGATATCCCGGACCATGGGACCGGGAAGATCAATGCTGCCTTCGCGCTCGGCGGCCCGGCGCTCGCGATGCGCACGATCACCGCCGTCACGGGCGTCGAGATCAACCATGTCGCGCTGGTCGACTTCAACTCCTTCCGGGACCTGATCGACGAACTCGGCGGCGTGACCGTCAACGTTCCGAAGCCAATCGTCTCGAACCGCTTCGACTGCCCGTTCCCGACCGACACGCAGTGCCAGAGGTGGCAGGGGTGGCGGTTCGCCAAGGGCAAGCAGAAGCTCGACGGCCGCCGCGCCCTGATCTACTCGCGCATCCGCGAGAACCGACTGGACCCGGCCGAGAACGACCTGACGCGGGGCGAGCGCCAGCAGGCGGTCGTGCAGGCGATCGGCGACCGGCTCACGAGCCCGACCACGCTGTTCAAGCTTCCCTTCGTCGGCGACGACCTGCTCAAGCCGCTCGCGACCGACCTCACGTCGGGGCAGTTTCTTCAGCTGGCCTGGATGAAGGTCCGCTCGCCCGAGGACCGGACGCTCCACTGCCGTCTCGGCGGTAGCGCCTCCTTCGTCGGCGGCGAGTCGTTCATCATCGGGACCGAGGAGAACCGGAACGTGATCTCGATGTTCCTAGGACGCGCCGCTGCGCAGCCCCCGCTTCCCGGTTCGGGCCCGTTCGGGCCGGGCTGTGTCATTGGCAACCGTCGATAAGGAATGGGGATCCTGTCGTGGATCCTGTTCGGGCTCGTCGCGGGCGCGGTCGCGCGCATGGCCGTGCCGGGACGTCAGGCGAGCGGGTGCGTCGCGACGCTCGCGGTCGGGTTGGCCGGCGCACTGATCGGCGGCTTCGTCGGCCAGCTCCTCTTCGGCCACGACATCGACTTCGGCTGGGACCTCGGGCCGTTCCTGCTCGCCGTCGGCGGCGCGATCGTGCTCCTACTGGCGCTCGACGCGCTCGCTGCCCGGCGGCGCAGTCGCTGGTAGCAGAGCCTCCTACTCAGTCTGAGGACTTCGAGGTCTCGGGCTTTTTCGGCTCGGACTTCGTGTCCGACTTCGTCTCGGCCGGCTTCGAGTCGCTGTCGCCCTCTTTCCCCGTCTTGCGTGAACGGCCGTAGTCGGTCGAATAGAAGCCCGAGCCCTTGAAATGGACGGCGACGGGATACAGGACCTTCTCGACAGGCGCCGCGTCACATGTCGGACACGCCTCGGGCGACGGATCGTCCATCCGCTGGAACAGCTCGAAGACGTGGCCGTTCGGGCAGCGATACTCGTAGATCGGCACCCGCGAAAGCTAGCAATGAACAAGGATCGCAAGCTCCTCGCGCTCGGCACGGCCGCGTGCATGACCGCCGTTCTCGCGTTCGGCCTCGCGCGCCTGCGCGCCTACCCGCCGCACGAGGACGAGGTGCTCGCGCTCTTCCTGGGCCGCGACTCGCTCGGCGGGATGCTCGACAGGGTCCTCACCGAGCGCGGCGGCGCGCCGCTCCACTACCTGCTCGCCTGGGTCGTCGTGCACCTCGGCGGCGGGCTCGATGCACTGCGGCTCGTCTCGCTCGCGTGCGCGGTCGCGTCGATTCCGCTGATCGCGGCGCTCGCCGAACGCCTCGTCGGTCCACGGCGCGCGCTCGCCGCGACGGCCCTCGCCTCCGCGAGCTGGGTCTTCCTCTTCCACGCGCTCTTCGGACGCATGTACGCGCTCTTCCTCGTCACGGCGACGGCGTCCTTCCTGGCGCTCGCCGCCCGGCGCTGGGGGTGGTGGGCGGTCGCGACGCTCGCCATGCTCGCGGCCCACCCCTACGGGGCGCTTGCGCTGCTCGGGCAGCTCGGCTACCTCGCGTTCACGCGCGCCCGGGCCGCGCTGCCCTGGGCGGCGCTCGTGGTCGCCGGCGCCGTGCCGCTCTGGTACGCCTACTCGGTGCTCGCGAGCCGCTACGGCGACGGCGACGCGCCCAAGGCGACCGGCGACTACGTCCGCGAATCCGCCGGCGACCTCACCTCGGGCTACGTGCCGCTGCTCGCCGTCTTCATCGTCCTGGCGATCGTCGGCGCCACTCGCGTGCGCGCCCGTCCGCTGATCGCCGCCGCAGTCGCTCCGGCCCTCGCGGCGCTCGTCCTGGCCGGGTTCACGTCGGCGTCGCCCGAGTCGCGCCACCTGATCTTCGTGCTCCCGTTCGTCGCCGTCCTGGTGGCAGCCGGCCTTCCCGGCGCGGCTCGCGTCGCCGTCCCGCTCGCGGCGGCGCTCGTCGCCTTCGAGCTCGCGTGGGCCGTCGACCGCACCCCGGACCTATTCGCGGGCGAATCGTCGGCAAGCAAGAGCTCGCGCGCGGCCGCCGCCGCGTGGCTGGCCCGCACGGCGCGGCCCGACGACGTCCTGCACGGGTTCAACCCCGTCTTCCTGGCCGCCTGGGAGAGCGACCGT
>DATFQE010000249.1:0-8748 GCA_035264445.1 Gaiellaceae bacterium
CGACCTTGCGTGGATGCAACCACTCGCGCTCGAGCGGTTCTTTGCCGTGCCCCAGCCGCGCCGACGCATCCTCGACGAGCTCCCCTACCAGCTCTACGCCGCGCAGGTAGTCGAGGAGCGCAGGCGCTCCTAACGTCGTCCAGTCGCTCGTCCACCATGCGTAGAAGCCTGGCTCCGATTGAACGCCGCTCTCCATGGCTAGTCGTGCCGCGGCCTGGCCTGAGTTCGGCGCGAAGGATCGCCTTCAGCGACGCTAGCCCGTGAGGGCGGGACGGGACGCCTAGCGGCGGGCGATGCGGTAGGGGCGGGCACGACGCGGCTCGGCTCCGCCTCGCTCGATCGCGACCATCCGCTCGGCCGTCAGTACCGGGAACAGATCGGCACGGGCGCCAATTCCGGGGGATTCGTAGCGTCGCGTGGGGGTATGCAGTTCAGTACCGACACGACATCAACGGGAGGGCCAATGGACGCCGCCACTCTGCGCGAGAGAGTCACCCGCAAGCTGATCGAGGACATCGAGGAAGTCCAGTACCCGAGCGTGACGATGATGGACCGGGTCGAGGCAGTGCTCGCCCCCGACGACCTGGACGAGTACGCCGAAGCACTGCTCGAGAAGATCGAAGCGACGCGCTTCCCCAGCATCTCGATGCTGAATCGCCTCGACCGCCTGATCGGCGAGCTCGAGCAGGTCGAGCAAGAGTCGAACGGCGCCGGCGCTCGGCGCTAGGGCGGCGCGCGCCGAGTGTGAGACCATGGCCGGGTGAACGAGCGCCGGTCTGTGGCCTCGCGCGTACCGGACGCGAAGCCGCTGCACGAAGCTCGCCTGGGCTCCGGTCCTCTCCAGGCCGTGGTGGCCCTCCAGCGAGGAGTTGGCAACGCCGCGGTCTCGCGGCTGCTCGAGCGTGACGCAGTCGCGGTCGCGCCGGCGGCGACGCGCAAGACGCTCCGCTACCTCTCCCGGGGCGACGACGTCTCCCACCTCCAGAGCCGCCTCAACCGCGCGCCGGAGGTAACGACGCACCTAGCCGTCGACGGCATCTTCGGGCCGATCACGCGCGCCGCCGTGCGCCAGTTCCAAGAGGCCCACCCACCGCTCACCGTCGACGGGATCGTCGGTCGGGAGACGTGGCCCGTCGTGGAGGCAATCCAGGACGAGCCCCGCGACGACACGCCGATCGCCAAGAAGATCTTCGACCGCGGCGCGGCCGCGTACGGCGCCGCTGACTTCGGCCACGCATACGACTTCTTCATGCGCGCCGGCGAGCGGGTCGACCGGCCTGGAATCGTCTTCTCGCGCGCCCAGGCGCTGCGCCGTCTGGGCGGGCGGAGGAAGGAGGCGATCGCGCTCTACGAGCAATACCTCGCTTCCGGCGACCCGGCGAGAAAGCACGACACCGAGAAGATCCTCGCCGAGCTGCGCGGGCCTGCCAAGACCGGAGACGAGGCCGCCGACCGGGATGCGGCGAGGAAGTTCTTCGACAGCGGGGCTGCGCACTACGCCGCGGGCCGCTACGGGCACGCATACGACGACTTCATGGCCGCGCACGCGCTCTTCCCGCGCCCCGGTCTGATCTTCTCGGCCGCGCAGGCGCTGCGGCGGCTCGGCGCTCGCCGCGAGGAGGCGATCGCGCTCTACGAGCAGTACCTCGCCTCGGGTGAAGAGGGGAGGAAGAAGGACGCCGAGACGAACCTGGCAGAGCTTCGCGGCCCGGCCAAGACCGGGGACGAGGCGATCGACAACCCCGCCGCGAAGGCGCTTTTCGACAAGGGTGCGGCCCTGTACCAGGCGGGCAAGTACGCGCACGCCTACGACGAGTTCACGAAGGCGTACGCGCTGGCGCCCCGCTCGGGAATCACGTTCTCGCGCGCACAGGCTCTCCGCAAGCTCGGCGGTCGGCGCGACGAGGCGATCGCGCTCTACGAGCAATACCTGACCGCCCCCGACGCGACCCGCAAGCAGGACGCCGAGTTCTGGCTCGGCGAGCTGAAGCATTCAGGCGCCGCGCCGTAGGCGGTCGCGCCGCCGCCCGATGTCGGCGCCTACGAATTCGCCGGCGGGCTAGTCGACCAGCGTTCGCTCCAGCCCGGCGAGCGCCTCGCGCTTGACGCCGTCGACGCCCTCGTGGTCGCCCCACAGGGCGAGGACACCGCAGAGGAAGAGCGACAGGATTCGGCCGCGGAGCAGCTGCGCGTCCGTCGGCTGCCCGTAGGCCGCCCGGAAGTCCCTTCGGCCTTCCGGCGGGAGAAGACACCAGTAGAGGACGAGGTCGACCCCCGGGTCGTTGCGGCTCAGGTCGACCCAGTCGATCACCGCGGCGGGAAAGCCTGAGTCGTCCACGAGCAGATGCCTCAGATGGAAGTCGCCGTGGACGATCGCCCTCGGGTCGGGCGGGTCGAGCTCCGCGGCGGCGGCGACGATCTCGTGCGCGGCCGCCGGAGCTCTCCAGAGGCCGGCTTGCTCGAGCTGCGCGAACCGCTCGCGTGTGAGCGGCACGCGGGCGTCCATGTCGGCACGGTGAACGGGATCGACGGGGAGATCGGCGTCGAGTTCGGCTGTGTGGAGTGCCCGCAGGAACTCGCCCAGCGGGCGGCCGAGCGCCGTCCGCGCGTCGTCGTCCAGCGGGGTCTCCGCAAGCTCGCGGCCGGGCAGGTAGGGAGCGCCGTAGAAGGGCCACCCGAACGCCTGCGAGGGACGGCCCAGGTAGGTGGGCCGCGGCACGGGTAGCGGGAGACGGTCGGCGAGCGCCGTCAGGTAGCGCATCTCGAGCTCGAGGCCGGAGATGACCATGGTCCTGCGCGGGAAGCGAAAAACCCAGCGGCCGTCGACGAGCCAGACCATCGTGTCCCAGCCTTCGCCGAGAAGGCGCACCTCGCCCACCTCGAGCTCCGGAAACTGCTCGGAGATCAGCTGCCCCGCGAGCGCCTTGTCAACGCGGACCTCCGCGTCCCACTCAGGCACGCCGCTCGAGCTCGGCCAAGCGGGCGATGTTCTCCGCTTCGTCGGGATCGGGCTCCTCGACCGCGAACCACGCGTCGAGGATCTCGCGCGCGGTCTCGGGCGCAGTCCGCTTGAGGCTCATCACGAGCACGTTCGCGTCGTTCCAGCGCCGTGCGCCGTCCGCGATCCACGGGTCCCAGACGAGCGCGGCCCGCACTCCGGGCACCTTGTTGGCGGCCATTGCCGTCCCGGTGCCGGTCCAGCAGAAGACGATCCCCTGGTCGGCGTGCCCGGACGCGACCGCCTCGCCGACCTTCCGCGCCACCTCGGGCCACTGGTCGCGGTCGAGCACGGTCACCTCGTTGCCTCGCGAGCGCAGGTCCTCGACGACCGCGTCCGCGACCGCGCCCTCGTCGTCGGCACCGACCACGATCCGCATCGCCGGCCAGCCTAGCGCCGCTCGGTGTGTCGCGAGCCTGACACTCCGTGTGTCGGCTCGACGAACGACCCGCGGCGTGGTGGGGCCTACCGTCGAGGCATGCCTAATCCCCTTCTCGAAGGAGTTACAGCCATGAAGCGCACGAAGCGGTTCACCATCCGTCGTGTCGCCCTCGCGCTCGCCGTTGCCGCGATCGTCGCGCCGGCCGCCCAGGCGGAGCCGATCGGCTCATACGAGCCGCAGTCGCAGTCGGTCGAGATTCCGTACCTCAGCCACGGGCAGCTCGTGTCGCCGAACGACTTCTGGAACTACGACCCGGCGACGGGTGAGCGGATCGCGGACACCTCGCCCGGCCTCTCCGCCGACCAGCTCGCAGGGCTCTACAGCGCGACCGGCGGCTCGATCGCGCCGGACGACTTGAGCATGACGAGGCCGTCGAACCTCGGCTCCCCTTCCGTGACGTCGACGGACGCGGTCTGGGATGTCGGCTCGACGACCGTGAGCGTCTTCGCGGTCGGATTCGTCCTCCTGGCCGGCGCGTCGCTCCTGGCCGTTCGCCACAACCGCAGGACGCGGCTCTCGCCGGCCTGAGCTCTCGAGCCTTCGAGGGGCAGAGATGGGCGGGCCTGTGGGCCCGCCCTTCTCGTGGACCGGGCCGACGAGCGAGCGCTCTGTCACGAACTTGACAGTTTCTCTGTCGCGTCCGTGAACGACGCGGGGCGCCAGGCGGCCTACCGTCGAGACATGCCCAATTCCCTCCTCGAAGGAGTCACAGCCATGAAGCGCATGAAGCGGTTCACCATCCGTCGTGTCACCCTCGCGCTCGCCGTTGCAGCGATCGTCGCGCCGGCCGCCCAGGCGGAGCCGATGGGCTCGTACGAGCGGCAGCTGCAGTCGACGGAGATTCCGTACCTGAGCCACGGCGTCGGCGTCTCGAACGTGGACTTCAGCCGGGCCGACCAGGCGAGCGTGCGGCCGGCCGTCGAGATCCCGTACCTCAGCCACGGCGTCGGCGTCTCGCACATGGACTTCGATCGGGCCAGCCAGGCGACCGGCAAGGTCAGCGGCGAGATCGCGTACCTCAGCCACGGCGCCACGAGCAACGCCTCCATCGCTCCCGACGACATGGGGCTCACGAAGCCGTCGAACGCAGGCTCGCCGACGGTCTCGGGGACGAGCGACGGCTGGGACGTCAACCCGACGACGGTCAGCATGTTCGCGGTCGCCCTCGCGCTTCTGGCGGCGTCCCTCCTCGCGGTTCGGTACACCCGCAGGACGAGGCTCTCGCCGGCCTAGGCCGCAAGCTTCGAGGGGTCGGAGAAGGCGGGCCGCACGGCCCGCCTTTCTCGTGAGCCCTTGCAGCGGTACGTTCTGTTCGTGACCTCAGACCGCATGACGAGCCGCGTCGACCTGCTTCTCGAGGCGGCGCGCTATCTCGGCGAGACGCTCGAGCCGAGCCGCGTGTACGACCGCTTCCACGAGCTGCTCGCCGACTCGATCCACCACGACGGCGTCGTCGTCTCGGATTACGACGCCGACGAGCGCTCGATCACGTGTGAATACGCCTGGGTCGAGGGCAACTACATCGACCCGGCGAGCCTTCCGGTGGTTGCGTTCAACCCCGAGGGCGGCATGCAGAGCAAGGTGATCGCTACGGGCGAGCCGCTGCTCGCGAACGACGTCGTCGAGCGCGTCAAGGGCGGGGGGACGTTCTACGACGTCGACCGGGAGGGAACGGTGCGCAAGGTGCCCGACAGCGGACCGCCCGGAACGCAGGCCGCGATGATGATCCCCGTCAAGCACGAGGGCCGGGTCGTCGGCGTCGTCCAGCTGATGAGCGACAGCGACCCCTACACGGACGAGCACCTCGAGCTCGCCGAGGCGCTCGTCGCCCTGATGGGCGCCGCGGTCCGAAACGCCCGGCTGCACAAGGCCGCGGAGGCCGAAACCGAGGCGCGCGCACGCGCCGAGGCGGTCGCGGCCGAGCGGGAGCAGGCCGCGAACGTGCTCGAGGCCGTCGGCGAGGGCATCTTCCTCGTGGACGCCGCGGGCGTCGTCCGGCTCTGGAACCGCGCGGCCGTTCAACTGACAGGCAGGACCGCCGCCCAGGCGTGCAATCTGCCGATCGCGGAGGTGCTGCCGGGCTGGGAGACGATCGCGGGCGAAATTCCGGTCGGCGACGGCGGGGTTCCGGACCCGGTCACGCTCCCGCTCGAGGTCGACGGCGTCGAGCTCTGGCTGTCCTTCGTGGCCGTGCGCAGCAGCGAAGGCATCGTCTACGCCGTCCGGAACCTGACGAGCGAGCGGGCGCTCGAGGAAGCGAAGAGCGAGTTCGTCGCGACCGTGTCGCACGAGCTCCGCACGCCGATGGCAGGCATCTACGGCGCGGCGCAGACGCTCCTGCGCGAGGACATCGAGCTCGATCCCGGCGACCGGAGGACGCTGCTCGAGATCATCGCTACGCAGGCCGTCCGGCTCAGCCAGATCACCGAGGAGGTCCTGATCGCCAGCCGCCTCGATCGCGACGAGCTGCCGATCGCGCGCGAACGGGTCGACGTGGGGCCGGTGGCGGCCGAGACCGTCGAGCACATGCGTTCCCGGGTGTCGGACGCGAGCATGGTCGGCCTCGACGTCGAGCCGGGTCTGCCTCCGGCCTCGGCAGACGGGGACCGGCTCCAGCAGGTGCTGATGAACCTCCTCGACAACGCCGTCAAGTACTCGCCCAACGGCGGCCGCGTCGTCGTCACGGTCAGCGCCCCGGCCGGCCGCGTGCGCATCGCGGTGAAGGACTCCGGCGTCGGCATCCCCTCGGCCGAGCAGCAGCGGATCTTCGAGAAGTTCTATCGCCTCGACACGCAGCTCACCCGAGCGGGCGGCGGCACGGGGCTCGGCCTCTACATCACGCGCGAGCTCGTGCGGAGGATGGGCGGGACGATCTCGGTCGAATCGGAGCCCGGGCGAGGCTCGACCTTCACGGTCGACCTTCAACGCGCCTAGCGGGTGCTTGCGGCGCGAGCGGGCGATGTGGTCGAATCGAGCCATGGCTCGAACGAGGGCGGGGGAGGCTGAGCGCAGGCGCTCGCCCGACGAGACGGGACGCGTGCCCGAGGGCGCCGGCGTCCAGCGCGTGCTCGACCTCCAGCGTCAGGCGGGCAATCGTGCGGTCGCGTCCGCGCTCGAGAACCAGAGCGAACTGGCGAGGCAGCCCGCCCACGCGCCCGCGGTGGAGGCGCCGCCGGCTCCGCAGCCGGGCGACATCAAGACCCGCGAGGTCGACCGCGCGATCGCGGAGACGATCAGCCATGCACCCGCCGCGTACAGCCAGTGGGACGGCACCTATTCCTGGCGCGCGAAGTGGCAGCTCCGGCTCGACCTCCGCGCCGAGATCGGCGAGCTCGCGGTCGTCGTCCGGCTCCACTCGACGGCGTCGGCCCGGCAGAAGCGGGCGTGGGAGCGCGCGATTCGCCGGAAGTGGAGCGATAAGTTTGCGTTCTGCGTGCTTCGCGACACGCCGGTCGCGATCCGCCCCGGCGTCACCGACGACCTTCAGGAGATGTACCCGATCCGGATCAGGATCAGGTGGGTGGACGACGCGCGGCGGGCGCACTACGTCATCCGCGCGAACGCACCGGGCGCGCTGGAGGGGGGTCGCGCCGGCCAGGGCGGGACGACGAGCATGACCGGCTGGGGAACCGCCGACACCGTCGACATCACGCACGAGTTCGGGCACATCCTGGGCTGCCCCGAGGAGTACTTCACGACGAACGGCGTCGACTACACGCACGGCGGCCGGCGCCAAGGGTTCCGCGACCGACGGGGCGGAGTGATGAACAACCCGGCGGGCCCGGCGCTTGCACGGAACTTCGACGTGATCCGCAGGGAGGCCGCGCGCCTGCGCGGCGTGCCGCGCGGCAAAACCGCGATTCGCCCGTGGCTGTGACCGCTGCGCTCGAGCCCTCGAGCCCGCGGCTCGAGCAGCCTGCGCTCTGGCAGGTCCGAGTGCTCCTGCGCAACGAGGGAGATGAGCCGGCCCGCATCGCGACCGCCGGTCTCGCGGCGCCGCTCTCCTTCGAGCTCGTGGACGACGCCGGCCGGGCCGTCGCGTTAGGGCCTCCGCCGGTACCGCCGTCCGACCCCGAAGCCGCCGCCGCGACGGTGGAAGCGGGCGAGACGCTCACGCTGGACTACCACGGCGACGAGCTCCTGCCGGACGCGCCGGCGCCCGGCCGCTACCGCCTCCGCTTCGTCGCGGACGGCCTCGAGTCGCCATGGATCGAGCTCGACGTCGTCTAGACCGCCTAAGCTTCCGCGCCGATGAGGATCGCCGTCGCCCTCGCTGCGGTCGCGGTGACGCTCGTCGTCGCGGCGGGCGCGCAGTCCGCGTACCGCAACAGGTACTGCAGCCCTACGGGCGACTACTGCACCTCCGCGACGCCGTCGGGCGGGGCGGTCAAGCTCAGGCTCGCGACCTTCAGCTTCTCCGGGCGCTACAAGCTCTGCGTCAAGCCGTCGACCGGCGTACGGATCTGCAAGACGTTCCCGCTGCGGAGACGTTCAGGGCAGTGGGTTTCGGAGGTGCTGTGGTACCGGCACTTCCCGAACCGCGGGACCGGCCTCTACACGGTCACGTGGTTCTACGGTGGCCAGCGGCTCGGGCCGCCGCTCACCTTCGCCATCGCAAACAGCTAGGCGACGCAGTCGGTGGACGGCGAACGTCCGGGCCTCGCCGAAGCGGTCGTCGTCTGGGCGTTCTACGGGCTCATGCTGGCGGCGGTCGTCGCCACCTACAGCCGGATCGACCCGGTCGAGCTCTATCACGTCGACGAGACCGGGCTCCGTGGCGGTCTCGGCCGGGCCTTCGTCGCGGTGAACTTCCCGATCGCTCTCGTGGCCGTGCCGCTGGCGTTCGTCTCGGCCCTGCGGCTGGGCACCCGGCTCGCCCTTGGCGTTGCCGTCGCCGCATCGGTGCTGTGCTGGGTCGTCGCCGCGCCGGGCCTCGTCGACCAGGGCGACCTCGATGCGCGCACGGTCAACGTCATCCCGGCGGTCGGCGTCGCGATCGCTCTCGGGCTCACGGTCGCGGCTGTCGTCAAGACGGGCGTCGGATCGCCCGAGCGGCGCTTGCCGGGCGATCCCGTCCGGATCGCCCTCGCCGTTGCCCTCCTCCTGATCGGACTGCCCTGGCTGTTCGCGGAGGTGGGCGCCTACATCGGCCACGTCCCGCTGCTCGGCGACGTGTTCCTCTCGAACGAGCTGCGCCCGACGTCCGACAATCCGCTGCACCGCGTCGTCCACCTGGGGGAGCACCACGGCGGCTACGGCGTCTACCTCGCGCTGACGGCGCTCCTCCTCTCGCGAGTCCTGCCCCAGC
>DATFQE010000250.1:0-6550 GCA_035264445.1 Gaiellaceae bacterium
GCGCGCTGGGCGGCGCGCGAGAAGCTCGCGAACATGGTCGCGGGTGCCCGCGCCGTCCGCGAGACCCTCTAGGTCTTCCGGCGGCGGGCCCGCGCGGCCGCCTGTGTGACGCGGTCTGCGCAGAGCCAGCAGCAGTAACGGCGGCTGTGGTTGCGCGAGCGGTCGACGTAGACGCCGGTGCACGGAGCGCCGACGCAGACGCCGAAGCGGGCGAACCCGTAACCGTGGATGGCGCCCAGCATCGCCATGCTCGTCGTCCCGGTCAGGAACGCCGGGTCGGTCTCGTCCCAGCCGAACCGCCAACCGTCCCGGTCCCGGAGAAGCCGGGGCGCAGGCACGCCCTCGAGGAGGGCGTTCAGGTGAGCCACGGCGGTTGCTTCGTCCTCGAGAAAGAACGTCTCGCGCAGCGCATCGCGCAGCGCTCGCACGCGCACGACGTCGTCCTCGGTCGCGACGGCCGCAGCCGAGTCACGGCCGTGGTGGACGAGGATGCGCCGCAGCGTGTCGACGCCCGGCAGCCGCTCGCTCGGCGGGTCGAGCGTCTCCCATGTATTCGCCAGGTCGACCGCCAGGGCGAGGTCGTCGCGCTCGCCGGCTGCTAACTCCGTCAGTGGCATAACGTCTTATGGTACTGACGACCCAGGGACGCCGGCGCCGGCCTCCACGAACCGAAGGAGACCAGATGACGAAGCTGCTCACCGCGGCCGCGCTTGCCTGCGCGCTCACGGTGCTGTTCGCGCCGGCTGCCACCGGCAACCCGCCGACGCTCGTGGAGCAGGTGGAGGTCAACCGCGACGTCGTGATCCCGGCGCTGCCCGAGACCTGCGACTTCCCGATCGTCGCGCACATCGAAGGAACCCGCGTGGTCAAGGACTTCACCGACCAGGACGGCAACCTCGTTCGGCGGGTGATCCATCTCCGCTCGTTCACGATCACGTACACGAACCCGCTCAGCGGGAAGAGCCTCACGACGCCGCTCGGCGGCCCGGCGATCGGCGAGCCTCAGCCGGATGGATCGTGGCTGGTGACGGTGCCGGGCAACGACGGGCGGTTTGTCGCACCCGGCGAAGGCCTGATCTTCGCGACCGTCGGCCTCCGGATCGGCTTCCACGTCGGCACGTTCCCGCCGGCGACGATCGAGGAAATCGTCAAGTCCGTCGGGCAGCAGGACGCGAGCGAGTTCCCGGCCGTCTGCGGGCCGCTCTCCTAGGCCGAGAACGCGAACGCGCGGGCCGGGTTCTCGACGAAGATTCGTTCGGAGAGCTCCGTGCCGAGCTCACGCTCGAGCCGGGGCTTGAAGCGAGCGAAGACGTAGTCGAGGCCCGGCCCGCCGCCGTACGCGCGCATCATCGAGCGCCGTCCCGTGTCGCCGCCGAGCAGGAGCCGGTCGGCGTGGCCCCGGTCCGCGAGCTCCGCGATCAGCGAGAGGATCGTGGAGTCGGGCCAGTACTTCGTGCGGCCCGGCCCGTCGAGCTGCAGCCAGGCGCCCATCGCGGCGGTCTCCGCGTGCTCGCCGGCGTCCGGGTTGCGGTCGACGTGGGCGAGGACGACGCGCTCGGGCGGGACGCCGAGCCCGCCGAGCCGCTCCACGAGCGCGCCGCCCATCGTGCCGTGCTCGGTGTGGACGCAGACGGCCGCGCCGACTCGTCCGTGAGCGGCCGCGGCCGCAGCGAGCGCCTTTGCCTCGAACGGCGTGAGGGCGTGGTAACCGGCGCCGACCTTGACGATCCCGCAGCGGTCCAGCTCGCTCGCGAACCGGTCGGCGAGCGCTTCCTCGGACTCGCCGCGCAATCGGTCGTCGGCGGCGTAGTGGACGTCGCGATGGAGCCCGGTCGCGGCGACGATATGCAGGCCGGTGGCCTTCGAGACTGCCGCCAGTCCATCCAGGTCGCGCCCGAGCCCGATCGGCGTCCAGTCGACGAGCGCCTGCGCGCCGGCCGCGCGCAGCGTTCTCGCCTCCTCGATCGCCCTCTCGCCGTCGGAGTACTCGTCGCCGGGCTGAGCCGGCGTGACGAGGAACAGGTGCTCGTGCGCGTCGCAGGGGCCGAGTTGCGCGGGGGCGATGTCCCCGCGCACCGTCCGTATGACCCCCGCCGCCACGGGCGGATACTGCCCTTTCGGGGGCAAGTACGAGCCCGACACGTGCTTGTGGTGCTGACGCCGTAGGGGAGCCCATCATCTAGGCTCGCTCCCGTGCAGCTGGTCCACACGTGCTACCGCATCACCGACCCGGAACGCTCGGTCGCCTTCTACGAGGCGCTGGGCTTCGAGAAGCGCCGCGAGCTTCCGATCCGCGACGAGGCGGTCAACATCTTCATGGGCCTCCCCGGCGACGGCGACCGGCTCGAGCTGACCCACAATTTCGGCGTCGATTCATACGAGATCGGGACCGGCTACGGGCACATAGCCGTCACGGTCGACGACCTCGACACGACGCTCGCAAACCTCGCCGAGCAGGGGATCGAGCCCGAGCGCCCCCCATACACCGTGCGCGAGGGGGGCTCGCGGCTGTGCTTCGTCCGAGACCCGGATTCGTATCGAATCGAATTGATCGAACGTGGGCCTCGCTCCTGAAGAGGCGCCGGCGGACGGCTGGGGCGCTATCCGTTATGTCTGGCCGTGATCACGATCGACGTTGCTACGGCGACCTGACGCTCCTGCGGGATCAGCTTTCGCATCAGTTCCAGTAGCTCGGTCGTGAAGAGCGGGTAGAGAGCGAGGTCGTCTACAGAGACGGATTCGCGGTAGTGCACCGTGATTGCGCCGAAGCCTGCCCTCTCGAGTTTCTCGACGAAGCCACGCTCCGTCAGGGCACCGGCCACTCAGCCCGCCCACGTCGCGGGATGCAGGAGGACCTCTGGTGGAAGGTCTTCGTCGCCGACGGTGAGGTCGGAGAGCGCGAGCTTGCCCCCGTGCCTCAGAACGCGCGCGGCCTCCGCGAGCGCCCGCCGCTTCCGCGCCGACAGGTTGATTACTCCGTTCGAGATGACGTGGTCGACGCTCGCGTCGGCGAGGGGAATGGCCTCCATCTCGGCCTCGAGCGTCTCGATCATGTCGAGCCCGGCCTCGGTGGCAGCAGCCGATGTCCGCTCGAGCATCTCCGGAAGGAAATCGAGCGCGATCACCCTGCCGGTTGGCCCTGTCCGCCGAGCGGCGAGGACGGAGTCGATGCCTGCGCCGCAGCCGAGGTCGAGAATCGTCTCTCCCTCCTCGATCTCGGCGAACCGGAGATGGTTGCCGACGCCGAGTGCTCCCTCGATCGCTGAACGGGGAACTCGTGCCAGCTCTTCCTGGGCGTAGAGCTTGTAGGCCACAGCCTCCGTCGAGGAGTCGATCGCGGCGTAAGCGTCGCGCACAACGGCCTTCACCTCGTCCGTATGCATCAGGTCGCGGCTCATGACGCCTCTAGCTCGTCGAGACTCGCGATCAACCGCGCGCGGACATCCTCGGGTAGCTCCTCCCGGGCCGAGCGTACAAGGAAGCCTCGCAGCTCCTGTGCGAACTCCGCCTCGCCGCAGCAAACGCGGCAGAAGCCGAGATGCTCCTCTAGCGCGGCCTTGTCATTCGCCGTCAAAGCGCCGTCCAGGTACACCCACAGCCGCTCGACGGCCTCGGCACAGGTGATCACGATGCGCCCTCCAGCAAGCCCTTCTCGCCCGCATAGTTCCACAGCTCCCGTTCGAACAGCTTCCTACCGCGATGAAGCTGGGCGAGCACCGTGCCCAACGGCGTGCCCAGGAGACGAGCGACTTCCTTCGTGGCGAAGCCGTCGACGTACACGAGGACGAGCGGGACCCGGTAACGATCAGGCAGACGCTCGAGCACCGCCCTCACGTCGTCCGCTCCGAACTGGTCGAGGAAGTCGAGATGGAGCGAGTCCGAGTACGGAAATGGATCTTCGTCGGCGATCTTCCGGTAGAGCGAGAACTCACCGACGACGTCGATGCTGACCTCCGCAGGCGCTCGTGCCCTCGCACGCCCTCGATCGCGACAGACATTGACCACGATCGCCGTGAGCCACGCCGGCCCGGCGGACGCACGCTCCAGACGCTCGAACCCACGGTAAGCCTTGAGCAGGGCATCCTGCACCGCATCCTCCGCCTCGTCGCCAACGAGCCGCCGAGCGATTGTGTACAGGCGGGGCAGCTGGGCCTCCACGAGCAGGCGAAAGCGTTCCTTCGCATGTTTTTCTCGAGCAGAGGGCCCAGCATCGGCCTTCTGTAAGACGCTCGCCGCCCCTGAGTTATTGCGTCTTCGAGCCAATGCAATAACGACGCTACTCGAACGTCTTTCCAGGTGAAAGCCACCCGAGGAGGTATCGGTTCGATGACGACCATCACCGCAGAAGAAGGCCGCGAACAGTCGTCGGCGCTCAAGTGGGGCGTCAACCTCATGACGATCGGCGCTGTCGCGTTCATCGGCTACGCCGTCATCTTCTTCGTCCTGAACTTCACCGACAGCTTCCTGGAGCTCGGGATCGGCTCCGATCAGGTCGCGAGCGGCAAGGACGAGATCAAGGCATTCGACAACGACCTCTACCACTACATCAGCCACCTCCAAATCGCCGTGTCCGGCTTCATCGCTTCTACCGGTCTGGCAGTCGCTCTGCTCTCCTGGTTCGGCGTCCGTCGTGGCTACATGTGGGCCTGGGTCGCCGCGGTGTCAGCGCCCGTGCTAGCCCTCGTCGTCGCCCTGCCAGCCCACTATCCGTGGGGCTTCGCCACGATCGGGCACCTCGGGCTCATCTATCTGGCGACGGTCGTCTTCGTCGTTGGAGCGCTCCTCGCTCTCAAGGGCATGGGCCAGACGAGCGAGACGCGCTAGGCATGCGAGGCGAGGCTCACATCGACGTCGAGCTCCTCAAGATCGAGATCAAGAAGATGTACGCCGCGGTCTCGCAGGCGCCCGACAACGAGTTCATCTTTCCTACCGGCCGGGCGTGGGCTGAAGACCTCGACTACCCGGACGAGCTCGCCCGCGTCCCCGAAACGGCGGCCGAGTCGTTCGCCGGCGTAGCGAATCCGTTCGCGCTGGGACGGCTCGAGGCCGGCGAGGACGTCCTCGACATCGGCTGTGGCGCCGGAACGGACACGCTCGTCGCCGCCCAGATGATCGCCCCCTCGGGAAACGTCATGGGTATCGACATGATCTCAGAGATGCTCGCCAAGGCCCGAGCTGCCGCGACCGAGATGGGCGCCACGAATGTGGACTTCGTCGAGGGAGACGTCGAGCGGCTCCCGTTCGAAGCGGAAAGGTTCGACGTCGCCATCTCGAACGGCGTCATCGACCTGATTCCCGACAAGGACGCCGTCTTCTCCGAGATCTTCCGCGTGCTCCGCCCGGGCGGCCGGCTCCAGATCGCGGACGTAACGATTCAAAAGCCGGTCAGTGACGAGGGACGGCGCGACATCGACCTCTGGACCGGCTGAATCGCCGGGGCTCTGCTGGAAGCAGAGTACGCAGAGGTACTAGAGCGCCACGGCTTCGAGCGAATCGAAAGCGGCAACCTCGTCGCGACGTACATGCGCTCCAAGTTCGAAGATACGCGACGAAAGGCGCTCAAGTTCGGCGCTCACGGCACGACGGTCAAGGCGCACAAGCGATGACACTCGCGCTCCAGTAGGCGCAAACAGGCGAACTCATACGCGCGCGGCGCCCGGCAACGGGGTAAAGGATGGTCGAACGCTCGCGTCCGGCGCAGATCGATCTTCTTGACTTCCGCCGCCATGACGTCCCTCCAGCTGATCGAGCGCCGCTAGTCGCCGGGCTCTGATCAGGCGGTCACGTCGCGTCGGGCGAAGACCGTGCCGGCGACGGCGGCCGCGAGGGTCACGTAGACGGCGACCGTGACGAACGCCCGCGTGGCGTCGACTTCCGACGTGCCGCCCGCAACGAAGGCCTCGAGCAACAGACCGGGGAAGAAGCGGCCGGCTGGATCCCAGGCGTCCTGCAATAGGTGCTCGAACGGGCCTGCCCAGGCGATTCCGATCGCCAGCGCGACGGGGACCGACCGGACGAGCACGGCAAGCGTCGTCCCCAGGACCGCGTAGCCGGTGATCCAGAAGAGCACCGAGCCGTAGTCGGCCACCGCCTGGCCGACCGCGTCCGCGCTCAGCCAGCGGCCCGTCGAGACGTCCTGAGTGGGGGCAAGGAGATCCGCCGCGGTCCACGTGAGCACCTCGGTGACGGCGAGGACTGCTGCGGCGAAGGCGAGCAGCGCTACCGTCTTGCCGGCGAGGAGTCGCAGCCGGCGGGGCTGGTACATCAGCATGGTGCGGAAGGTGCCGCGTGAGAACTCGACGGCGACGACGCCGACGAAGACCACGAACAGGAACGTGCCGGCGAAGGACACCGCGGTCGTGAAGACCTCGGTCCCACCGCCGGCGCCCGAAAGGGACGCGACCGTGATCCCGCGGTCCGACGGCCGCGCGCCGGCGGGCTCGGCTGCCGCGAGGACCACGGCTGCGGAGCCGGCGGCGAACACTGCGGTGGTGACGGCCGTGATCACGAGGACACGGCGCCGGAGCACCTTGACGAGCTCGGCTCGAAA
>DATFQE010000251.1:0-5061 GCA_035264445.1 Gaiellaceae bacterium
CTACGTCGCCGCGACGGCGCCGAAGATGCAGGCGCTCGCTGGCGAGCTCGCGGACGGATGCCTGACCCCGTCGATCACGACGCCCGCCTTCGTGCGCTACACGCGCGACAACGTCGGCCGGGACATCGACATCGGCTGCACCATCGTCGCGTCGATTGCAGCGGACCGCGACGAGGGCCGCGACGGCGCGCGCGAGATCGCGGGGATGTACCTCGCCAACAAGGTTCAGAACATCAAGGGCGCGGCGGACACGCTCCTCGACCTCGCCGGGCTCGAGCAGGACGAGATCCGGCCGATCGCCGAAGCGATGGAGCGCGGCGGCCGGCTCGCCGCCAAGGAGCTAGTGACCGACGCCATCCTGGACAAGTGCAAGCCGATCGCGGGCACGCCGTCCGACTGCATCGAGGCGATCGAGGAATACCGCGACGCCGGGTGCACCCACGTCATGCTCGAGCTCTGGGGAGCGAAGCGCCACGAGCAGCTGCGGCTCTTCGGCGAGCAGGTGGTGCTCCACTTCCGATGATCGACCGCGACCGTCTCGTGGAACTCGCGCTGCGCCTCGTTTCGACGCCGTCCTTCACGGGCTCGGAAGAGGCGGCCGCCGAGCTGATGCGCTCGGAGCTCGCCTCGCTCGGCCTGCAGGTGCAATGGCAGCAGGTGGAGGACGGCCGCGCCAACGTGCTCGGCACCTGGCCGGGCGCGGGTGGCGGGCCGACGCTGATGCTCAACGGCCATCTCGACACTTCCTATTCCGGCCGCGAGCCGTGGCTCGCGGGCATCCCGGGGTTCCAGCCGCAGGGCTTCGAGCGGGAGGGGCGGATCTACGGGCTCGGGATCTCGAACATGAAGGGCGCGCTCGCGTGCTACGTCGAGGCCGTGCGGGCGCTGCAGGACGCCGGCGTGCGGCTCAGGGGCGACGTGCTGGTCGCCGCCGTCGCGGGCGAGATCGAGAAGACCCAGCACGGTGAGGCCCAGGGGGCCGAGTACCGCGGCTACGCCGCCGGCTCGCGCCATCTCGTGGGCCACGGCGGCGCGGCGGACATGTGCATCCTCGGCGAGCCAACGGAGAACAAGCTCGTGCTCGCGCACTTCGGGACGCTGTGGATGCGCCTCTCCACGCGTGGCCCGTTCGTCCACACCGCCTTCAGCTCCGGCCGCCTGGGCGAAAACTCGATCGTGCGCATGCGAGACGTGCTCGACGCCGTGGTCGAATGGCTCCCGCGCTGGGAGGAGGAGATGAGCTACGACGGCTTCGAGGGGGTCGCGAACATCGGTGCGATCCAGGGCGGGTTCGGCTGGCGGGTGTCGCGGACGCCGCACGCCACCGACCTCTTCGTCGACCTGCGCGTGCCGCCGTCCGTCCCGATGGCGGAGGCTCGCCGGAAGGCGCTCGAGTTCGCCCGTAGGCTCGACGGGGTGGAGGCAGAGGTGTACGTCACCGCGCCCGGCGCGGAGATCGAGGAGAGCCATCCACTCGTCGCGGCGCTCGGAGACGCGCACTCCGACGTCTTCGGCGCACCGCCCGAGCGCGACGTGACGCGCTGGTTCTCGGACGCGTCCGTGCTGAGCCGCTACGGCATCGCGACCGTCAACTACGGCACATCGAGTGGCCTGCCTGACCCAGAGCTCGGTGAGAACCTCGAGATCGACGGCCTCGTGAAGACCGCCGAGGTCTACGCGATCGCGATCCAAAACGTCTGCGGGCTCGCATGAAACTGGTCGCGTACGACGGCGGCAAGGTCGGGCGCGTCGACGGCGACGAGATTGTTCGGCTCGACGTCCCGGACCTGCGCGCGTACTTCGAGCGGAGCGGGGCGGACGACCTCGATGAGCGGATCCCGCTCGCCGACGCCGACCTCCGAGCGCCGATCGTCCCGAAGAAGTTCTTCCACACCGCCGGCAACTTCCGCGAGCACGAGGAGGAGTCGAAGCGCGTCGACTGGTCGCACGAGATCGCGCCCTGGATCGTCTTCTTCCAGAACGTCGACGCGATCGTCGGTCCCGACAGCCCGGTCGTCTACCCCGAGCACCTGACCGAGGAGCTCGACTACGAGCTCGAGCTGGCGGTCGTGATTCGCAAGCCCGGGAAGTGGTTCTCGCCGGAGGAGGCGATGGACTACGTCGGCGGCTACGTGATCTTCAACGACATCACCGCGCGCGATATCCAGCGCCGCGAGATGCGCTCAGGCGTGTTCTCGTTCTGCAAGGCGATCGACACTTTTTGCCCGCTCGGGCCGTGGATCGTCACCCCCGACGAGATCCCCGATCCTCACGACCTCGCGATGGAGCTACGCGTCAACGGCGACGTACGGCAGACATCGCATTCGGGCCGGATGTCCACGACGATCCCGGAGATCCTCTCGCACTACTCGCCGCTGGGCTACAGCGCAGGGGACGTGGTCTCCACCGGGACGGTGTCGGGCGTCGCGGGGTTCAGCGGGGACGCGGCCGCGCTCTATCTCCAGCCGGGCGACGTGATCGAGGCGGAAATCGAGCGGATCGGCGTGCTGCGCAACCCGGTCGTCTCCTGGGAAGAAGCGCACGGCGCCCCGCCTCCGCAACGCGTCCGCTGGTAGATGGGCTGGGCGCGCGACGACGCGAAGCTGGACCGTGTTCGCGCGCTGATGGCCGACGAGGGGCTGGACGCCATCGTTGTCCGGGCGCCCGACAACGTCCTCTACCTGTCGAACTTCTGGGGCATGAAAGGCTACGACGCCGTCGTCTTCCCGGCCGAGGGCGAGCCGACGCTGATCTGCCTGGAGGCGTCCGCGGACGATGCCGCCCGGACAGCCTGGACGACGGACGTGCGGTTGCTCAAGGGCTACGACGACGGCGACCCGCGGCCGCCGACCGCACGCACGCTCGACCTCGCGCTCGAGGCCGCGCGTCCGTACGGGCGCGTGGGCCTGGAGCTGTCGCTCGGCACGCAGGCCTCCGATCGCATGGTCGGCGAGCCGACGACCTACACGCGTGCCTGGTTCGACGCCTGGCCCGAGGCCGTCGATGCAACTTCGCTCCTAGCGCGCGCCCGCTGGACCAAGACGGCGCAGGAGGTCGAGCGGATGCGGCTCGCCAACGAGATCGCAGCTGCGGCGATGGAGCACGTCCGCTCCAACTTGACGCCGGGGATGAAGGAGAGCGAGGCGGGAGCGATCTGGAACGGCTTCGTCCACGGTCACGGCACGGGCTGGGAGGGCCGGGTCGAGCTGGCGTACGGCTTCTCGCTCGTGTGGTCCGGGCCGGGGATCCGCACGTTCACGGCGACCGGCGACCGGCCTGTGCAGGAACACGAGCCGACGTTGTTCGAGATCTGGGTCTGCGCCGACGGCTACTGGTGCGACCACACGAAGAACCTGTGCCCGGGCGAGCTCACCGCGGAGTACGAGCGGCTGCTCGAAAGCCTCACGGCCGTCTACGATCGCGCGATCGACCACTGTCGTCCCGGTGCCGGCCTCGCGGAGCTCGATCGCGTGATTCGCGACGGCATCGCAGAGGCGGGCTATGCCGGCCAACCGTCCCATCCGGTCGCCCACGGCGTCGGCGCGCGGGCCCACGAGCCGCCGTACGCCCACCAGGCCGGGTCGGGCACGATCGAGGAGGGAATGGTGCTCGCGGTCGAACCGGGGGTCTACTGGGAAGGCGGCGGCGGGCTGCGACTGGAGGACAACTTCTTGATCACCGCTGCGGGCGCCGAGAAGCTGTCGCCCTTCCCGGACGGGATCGTGCGGTGATCTGGGCGGGAAGTCTCAACCGGCCGCACGCGATCGACGCGGAGGTCGGCTTCTACGACACGACGCTCCGCGACGGCGAGCAGACGGTCGGCGTCGTCCTGACGCCCGAGGACAAGCTCGAGATTGCCCGTGGTCTTGCACAGGCCGGCGTCGAACGGATCGAAGCGGGTTTCCCGCGCGTCTCCGAGGACGACTACCGCGCGGTGAAGCTGATCGCGGACGCGGGGCTCTCTTCGGAGGTCTGGGGCTTCTCGCGCGCCGTCCGCGCCGACGTCGAAGCGCTGGTGGAGCTCGGTGTGGGCGCGAGCGTGATCGAGTCGCCGATCTCCGAGCTCAAGCTGAGCGCGCTCGGAGTGTCGCGCGAGACGATGCTGGACCGGATTCGCGCGGCGGTCTCCTACGCGGTCGAGAGTGGAATCCGGGTCGGCTACTTCGGCGTCGATTCCACGCGCGCCGAGCCGGAGTTCTACGACGCGGCGTACACGGTCGCCGCCGAGGCCGGCGCCGCCGAGGTCGTCGTCGTCGACACGATCGGGGTTGCGGGGCCCGAGGCGGTCGGTGAGCTCGTCGAACGGACGCGAGAGCTCGTCGGGCCCGGGATCCCGATTCATTTTCACGGTCACAACGACTTCGGCCTGGCAACGGCGAACGCCGTCGCGGCCGTGCGTTCGGGCGCGCGCTGGATCCACGGGACGGTCAACGGGATGGGCGAACGGGCCGGCAATGCGAACATCGCCGAGGTCGCGCTGGCGTTGCGGGCGCTCTACGGCGTCGAGACCGCACTCGACCTCGCGCGCATGCGAGCTCTCGCCGAACGCGTGCGGGCACTTTCGGGCTACGAGCTCGAGCCGTGGAAGCCCCTCGTGGGCGAGAACCTCTTCCGCCGCGAGAGCGGAGCGGTCGCGAGTCAATTCCACGATCCGCCGTCGATCGAGCCCTACTCGTCGGAGCTGGTCGGGGTGGAGCGATCGATCGTGCTGGGCAAGAAGAGCGGGCTCGACTCGATCCGGATCAAGTGCGCCGACCTCGCGCTCGATGTCCCGGAGACCGCGTACGCCGACCTGCTGGCACGCGTGAAGCAGCTCGGAACCGGCAAGCGAGGCCTCGTCACGGACGAGGAGTTCCGTCAGCTCGTTCTCGAAGGAGGAGAGCAGTGAGTCATCACCGAGTGCTCGTCAACCCGTCGCAGCTCCATCCGGCGCCCGGGTTCAGCCACGTCGCCGTCGCGCAGGGCTCGCGCGTCGTCCACTTCGCCGGCCAGCTCGGTATCGGGCAGGACTTCTCGCTGGTCGCCGACGACCTGCACGGGCAGACGGTGGGAGCGATGCGG
>DATFQE010000252.1:0-2616 GCA_035264445.1 Gaiellaceae bacterium
AGCTCGCTCGAGCGAGCGGGCGCGCGCCGCGCCGACGAAGTCGCGGAACAGCGGCGCGGGCCGCGTCGGCCGCGACTTGAACTCGGGATGGAACTGGCTCGCGACGAACCAGGGATGGTCGGGCAGCTCGACGATCTCGACCAGCCGCCCCTCCTGAAAGGTCCCGGAGACCACGAGCCCGCCCTCGACGAGCCGCGGCCGGTAGTGGTTGTTGACCTCGTAGCGGTGCCGGTGCCGCTCATGGACGACCGACTCGTCGTAGGCATCGCGAGCCCGGGTGTCCTCGGCCACCTCGACCGCCTGGGCGCCGAGCCGCATCGTGCCGCCGAGGTCCTCGATCTCCTTCTGCTCGGGGAGCAGGTCGATGACCGGGTACGGCGTCTCGGGATCCATCTCGGTCGAGTTGGCGCCTTCGAGCCCGAGCACATGCCGGGCGAACTCGGAGACCGCGACGTGCATCCCGAGGCAGATGCCGAGGTACGGGATCCCTCGCTCCCGCGCGACCCGGCAGGCGAGGATCTTGCCCTCCCAACCCCTCGAGCCGAAGCCTCCGGGCACGAGCACGCCGTCGACGCTCTCGAGCTCCGCGCGCGCCTCGTCGAGCGACATGCCCTCCGCGTCGACCCAGCGGACGTTCACCCGCGTGCCGTGGTGGAGGCCCGCGTGCTTGAGCGCCTCGTGGACGGAGAGGTACGCGTCCTTCAGCTTGACGTACTTGCCTACGAGAGCGATCTCGACCTCGCCCGCGAGCCGGTCGATCCGGTGCGTGAGGTCGGCCCATTCGCCCAGGTCGGCACGGGCGGGGCCGTCGATGCCGAGCTTCTCGGCCACGAGCTCGTCGAGCCCTTCGTCCTGGAGCACGCTCGGCACGAGGTAGACGTCGCGCACGTCGGGCGAAGCGACGACCGCGCCGGCGTCGACGTCGGCGAAGAGGGCGATCTTCTCGCGGATGTCCGCGGAGATCGCCTCGCGCGAGCGAGCGACCACGACGTCCGGGTGGATGCCGATGCGTCGCAGCTCGTTCACCGAATGCTGAGTCGGCTTCGTCTTGAGCTCTCCGGCGGCCTCGATGAAGGGCACGAGGGTCACATGCAGGTACAGGACGTTCTCGGGGCCGGCCTCGCGCCGGAACTGGCGGATCGCCTCGAGAAACGGGAGCGACTCGATGTCGCCCACGGTGCCGCCGATCTCGCTGATCACGACGTCCG
This sequence comes from Gaiellaceae bacterium, assembly GCA_035264445.1. Taxonomy (GTDB): domain Bacteria; phylum Actinomycetota; class Thermoleophilia; order Gaiellales; family Gaiellaceae; genus DATFQE01. Next base: position 1,209 of record DATFQE010000252.1, read on the forward strand.
CCGGCGACGCCTCGGCGGCGCGCCGGATGCGGTGCTTGATCTCGTTCGTGATGTGCGGAATCACCTGCACGGTCGCCCCGAGGTACTCGCCCTTCCGCTCCTTACGCAGCACGGCGTTCCAGATTGCGCCCGCGGTGTGGCTGGCATTGCGCGAGAGGTTCTCGTCGATGAACCGCTCGTAGTGGCCGATGTCGAGGTCGGTCTCGGCGCCGTCCTCGGTGACGAAGACCTCGCCGTGCTGGAACGGGCTCATCGTGCCCGGGTCGATGTTCAGGTACGGGTCGAACTTCTGGGCCTGGACGCGGAGGCCGCGCGCCTTGAGCAGGCGGCCGAGCGACGCGGCGACGATGCCCTTCCCGAGCGCGGAGACCACGCCGCCCGTGACGAAGACGTACTTCGTCGCGCTCACGGCTGCCGCCCGAGCGCATCGAGCTCCCGCAGACCGGGCGTCCGTTCGATGAGACGGCCGAGGGAGGTGCGCTCGCCGAGGAGGGTCAGGCCTGCCAGCGCTCCGATCGCGATCCAGCGGCCTCTGGCCGTGAGACGACTCACGGACTTCAAGCCTAGCAGCGCGCCCAGCGCGTTCGAACCCGCATCGCCAAGCATCGTCATCTCTCGAAGATCGTACGAGAGCAACAGGACGGCCGCCTGCTTGGGGGCTGCGAGCGGTATCGACGCTGCGAGGTACGCCTTCAGGGCGCGCCCGGGGCGCGTGTCGAGCTGGTTGAGCGCGTTGGCCGCGAGGGCGACGAGGAGCGCGCCCGAGGCCTTGCGGGTGGCGAGCAACCCGACCACGGGGATGCCCGCCAGCTTGAGGACGCCGGTCGTGCGGCCGTGGCGGAGGTGCGCGACGAAGCCGCGCTCCGGGCCGCTCCAGAGGTCGTCTGCCAGCCCGATCGCGGCCACCGCGGTCACCGCCGGATCCCGGCGGACGCCGACGACCCAGCCGACGAGCGGCAGCCGTAGCCCGCGGTGGTTCACGGCGAGCGGCCCGCACGCGAGCAGGAGGTCGACCAGCTGGCGGCCGCGGTGCAGGAAGCCGCCCGCGTCGCGCCCGGTCGCGCGGTGCCGGAGCGGCAGCGCTACCTCTTGGACGCCGAGCCCTGCGCGCGCGGCGTCGATCGTGGCACGGATCTCGCAGCCGAAGCCGGCGGCGAGCGGGAAGACTTCCGCGCGCGCGTCCGACGAGAGCGCGCGCTGGCCCGAGAGCGGCTCCCGTGTTTCGAGGCCCGCGAGAGCGGCGATCAGCCGCCGCGCTGCCGCCTTTGCGATCCCGAGCCCGCCGCCCTGTCGTTCGGCGAAGGCGGCGACGGCCACGTCGGCGTCGGCGTCGAGGAGCGGTGAGAGATCACCGACGAGGTCGGCGTCGCAGAGGAGGACCGCGCCGGGCGGCGCCTCGCGCTCCGCC
>DATFQE010000253.1:0-2116 GCA_035264445.1 Gaiellaceae bacterium
ACCTCGGTGATCTCCAGGGCGCCGGTCGCCTTGACGGTGACCATCCCGCCGCCGGCCGAGGCCTCGACGGTCTCGTTGGCGAGCTCCTCCTGCGCCTTCGCCATCTCGGCCTGCATCTGCTGGACCTGCTGGAGCATCTTGCTGACGTCCATCCCTTTCATCGGTCCTCCTCAGTGACTTCGCGGGCGTCGAAAGTCTTCTTCATCAAAGCGAGGATCTCGTCCTCGCCGGCGGGGGTCGTGTCGTCGAGGTCCTCTCCGCCGTTCTCGCCGACGGCGAAGTCGAGCGAGAATCGGCGGCCCGTGACCTCGTAAAGGGCGTCGGCGAGCAGAGTCGCGTTCTTCGGCTCCTCGGCGAGCTTGCGGTGAAAGTCCGCGGCGGCGGGAAACTCGACGGTGAGCGTGTCGCCCGTCAGGCCGGCCGGATGAGCTTCTCGCAGGAGCGAGGCGGTGGGGATGCCGCCCTTCTGCTCGACCGCCGGCAGAACGGTGCGTTGCCAGGCGTCCTGGAGCTGCTCGAGCTCGACGGGCGGGGGTTCCGCGGCGGGCGGCGGTGGTTGTGGCGCGACAGGCGTCGCCTGGGCGGCCGCCGGCGCGGGCGCCACGGCGCCGCGGGCCTCGAGTTGCTCGAGCCGGAAGGCGAGCGACTCGCGCTCCAGGTCGGCGGCGGGGCGCGTGACCTTCACGAGCGCGAGCTCGAGCGGGAGGCGGGGGTCGCCGCCCTGCCGCATGTCGTCGACGGCGACGGCGAGGAGGTCGCACAGCCGGAGCACCGTCGGTTCGCCGAGCTGGTTCGCCTGCTCGCGCAGGCGCTCCCGTGTCTCCTCGGTCACGGGCAGCGAGTCCGGCACCTCGCCGAGGTGCTGGACGAGCATCAGGTGCCTCAGGTGCTCGAGGAGGTCGGTGACGAGGCGGCCGAGGTCCTGACCCTGCTCGGCAAGGTCCTCGACGAGCGCGAGCGCGCCGGCCGTGTCGCGGTCGACGACGAGGTCGCAGAGCCGGAAGAGCGCTTCCTCTTCGACCGCGCCGAGGAGCTGGAGCACGGCCTGGACGCTGACGTTGCCCTCGGTCGCCGCCGAGAGCTGGTCGAGTGTCGATACCGCGTCGCGGTAGCTGCCGCGGGCGCCTCGGGCGACGAGCGAGAGTGCGGCGTCGGGCGCCTGGATCCCCTCGCCGTCGGCGACCCGGCGCAGGACGCGCACGAGGTCCGGCAGGCGCGGCCGTGACAGCACGAACGTCTGGCAGCGCGAACGGACGGTGGGGAGCATCTTCCCGAGCTCGGTGGTGCAGAACACGAAGACGAGGTGGGGCGGCGGCTCCTCGATCAGCTTCAGCAGGGCGTTGAAGGCCGCGTCCGTCAGCTGGTGCGCCTCGTCGAGGATGTAGACCTTGTAGCGGCCCTCGACCGGCTGCAGGACGACGCGCTCCCGGATCTCGCGGATGTCGTCGATGCCGCGCTGCGACGCGGCGTCCATCTCGACGACGTCGAGCGAGGTGCCGTTTGCGATCGCCACGCAGGCGTGGCACGTCTTGTCCGGGCTCGGCGTGGGGCCCTGCGCGCAGTTCAGGCCCTTGGCGAGGATCCGCGCCAGCGAGGTCTTCCCCGTCCCGCGCGGGCCTGCGAACAGGTACGCCTGGCGAACCTGCCCGCTCTCGATCGCGTTCCGCAATGTCCGGACGACCGCCTCCTGGCCGACGACCTCGTCGAAGTCCTGCGGGCGGTACTTGCGGTAGAGCGCCGTCATGCGGCGATTCTATGGACATGCAGATGCCCGGTCGCGCACCCTCCTTCGAGGCCGTGTCCGAGCCGGTGCCTCCGACGCTTGCTCGAGCCAGGTTGCCCCGCGGCACCTGGGAGAAGACTGCTTAGCGCTGCTTCCTCCCGGATCTGACGCGGTTCGCAGGCTCCCAGTGCGCGGAACCTGGCCGTCAACACTCACGTCCGAAGCCCGTGTCTCGGACGCCGACCCCTCGAGAGGGGATTCAGCCCCGCTGAAGCGGATTGCGGGTTCAGGGAACCGCTAGCTCCCCGCCTAGCGCGACCGGGCATGACGATGGTAGCCCAGCTACACGGAGACCGCAGCCCGGCACGTCTGGCCGCCGGCGAGGGCCTTCGC
>DATFQE010000254.1:0-4270 GCA_035264445.1 Gaiellaceae bacterium
CGCGGGCAGGAACGGCGTCGTGGTCGCGCTCGTCGGGCCGAACGGCGACCGCACGATGGCGTCCGATCGCGGCGTGTCTCCGCAGCTACGGCCGGAGGAGCTCGAGATGCGCTGGTTCCGCGACTGCGAATGGCTGCACCTCTCGGGGTACTCGCTGCTGCGCTCGCCGATCGACGAGGCGGGCGCGAAGGCGGCCGGCGCGGTGCGCGCGCTCGGCGGCAATGTCAGCGTCGATCTCGCCTCCGCGAACCTCATCCGGGCGTACGGGCCTGATCGGCTGTCGGCGCGACTGAGGCTGCTGGAGCCGGACGTCGTCTTCGCGAACGACGACGAGGTCGAGGCGATCGGCGAGGAGCTTCCGGCCGGGACGCTCGTCCGCAAGCGCGGGCCTGAAGGAATCGTCGTCGACGGCGACGCCCTGGCCGCCGTGCCCGCCGACGTCGTCGACTCGACCGGCGCCGGCGACGCCCTCGCGGCCGGGTTCATCGTCGGCGGCCCGCAGCTCGCGCTCGAAGCTGCTGCACGCTGTGTCGCGCAGCTCGGGGCGATGCCGTGATCGAGGTGGCGCCGGAGGTTCGCGAGGCGCTCGACGGCGGCCGCGCCGTCGTGGCGCTCGAGACGACTCTCGTGGCGCACGGATTCCCGCCGGGAGAGGGCGTCGAGGTCGGGCTGGAGAGTGAGCGCCGCGTCCGGGCCGGCGGCGCCGTGCCGGCGACGATCGGCGTGCTCGACGGCCGGATCAGGGTCGGGGTCACCCAGGACGAGCTGGCCCGGTTCACCTCGAACGCGCGCAAGCTCGGCCCGCGCGATCTCGCCGCGTGCGTCGCGCAGGGAGCCGTCGGCGCCACCACGGTCGGCGGCACGCTGGCCGTCTGCCGCGTGGCGGGCATCCGCTACCTCGGCACGGGCGGGATCGGCGGCGTCCACCGCGGCGCGCTCGACGTCTCCGCCGACCTGGCGGAGCTCGCGAGGACGCCCGTCCTCGTCGTCTCCTCCGGCGTCAAGTCGCTGCTCGACGTACCGGCGACCGTCGAGGTGCTCGAGGCGCTCGGCGTTCCGCTGCTCGGCTACCGCACCGACGACCTGCCGCTCTTCTACTCCGCGCTCGGCGGCCCACGCGTCTCGGCTCGGGTCGAGAGCGCCGAGGAGGCAGCACGGGTCGCTCGGGCCCACTGGGAGCTCGAGCGAGCTGGGCTCCTACTGGGTAACCCGCCCGCGGAGAGCCTCGACGACGTCGAGCCGCTGATCGAGCGAGCGCTGGCGGAGGCCGACGCGGGCGAGATCAGCGGCGGCGACGTCACGCCCTTCGTCCTCTCGTACCTCCACCGCGAGAGCGGCGGCCGTACGCTTGCCACGAACCGCCGGCTGATCGCCGACAACGCCCAGCTCGCCGCGGAGGTCGCCGCCTGCTCCGCTTAGGTGAGTGTGGAAAGGAAGTCCTCGATGGTGAGGGCCTCCAGCGTCTGGAAGGTCGAGCTGCCGCGAGCGCCGAGCTCCACGGAAACGCGCGCGATCGTCGCCGCGTCCGGCGCCTCGACGACGTTGACGAAGTCGTACGGTCCGAGCGTCGCCCACTGGTGCAGGACCTTCGCGCCGAGCTCCTCGATGTCGCGGTTGACCTCGCGCAGCCGGTGCGGGTTCGCCTTCAGCGTCTGCACGCCCTGGGCGGTCAGGTTCGAGAGCATCACGTAGAGCGGCATCAGGACTCCTTTCGTTTGCGGCGAGGCGACTCTAGCCGGGCGACCTGGTCGAAGTAGAGGAGCGCCGTCCCGAGGAAGAACAGTGGGGACACGACGAAGACGGCGAGCAGGGCCGCCAGTCGCAACGCCTGCTCGCCGACGTTCGCGAGCAGCACGAAGAGCATGAAGACGCAGATCACGACCAGGATTGCGAGCGTCGCCACGGACCCGAGCGCATGGACGTAGTCGGCCCGCGCCAGCTGGACGCTGCGGCGTAGCGACGCGAGGACGCCGCGCCGCTCGATCAGCGCAACCGGACCGGCGAGCGCGAAGAAGGCGTACCACGCGAGCGCGATCAGGTAGATGAACGGGAAGACGACCAGGCGCGAGGTCGCGAGCGGAATCAGGGCCGGGATACCTGCCAGGACGGCAACCCACAGGCGCGAGCGGTCGACCTCTGCTGCGAGTGAGGTCGCGAGGGCCACGACGGCACTGAGGAGGACGGGGCCGGCGAGGATCACGAACGCGATCGCCAGGCGGCCGTCGAGCGCCGCCGTGATCAGGGTGAAGGCGGTCGGCCCGGCTCCCAGTGCCAGCGAGCGCCAGAAGCGACGTCCGTACAGCCGCAGCGTTTCCGCGACGAGCTGGCCGACCGGGCGCGTCTCGGGCGGGAGCGCCTCGGGGCGCGGCTGAGCCACGGGTGGTGTCGCTACTGCTGCGGGAGCGTCAGCTCGAGCCGACCCGCGCTCGAGCTCGGGGCAAACCCGTAGCGCCGAAACGGCGCGAGCGCGGTTTCCTCGTCGCCGTCGACGACCGCCTCGATGCGGCTCGAGTCGTTGGCGATCGCGTAGCCCTCGGCGTACTCGAGCAGCTGCCACTCGACCGATTCGTCCTCGTGCTCGGGCACGACGAAGAGCTCGTCGATCCGAAGCGTCTCGGGCCCCTCGTCGACGGCCACGAAGCCGGCCGGAGCGCCGTCGACCTCCGCGACGAAGACCGTGTCGCCCTCGAGCACGGCGAGTGTGCGGTCGTCACGCCACCGGGAGCTCGAGCCGAGGCTCATCTGCGCCCGCCCGAAGAGGACGGGGCTGTCCTCAGGCTTGTAGGGCCGGATGGCGGCCTTCCGGTACGGCATCGGAGGCAGACTAGCGCGCTTCAGCGCTCGCCGCGACCGGCCGTGTGGAACCGACGCCGACACCTCGGCTCACCTCCTTCTCGACGCCTACGAGGCGCCGCGGAAGCGAGGTCAGTCCTCGGTGCTCTCGTCGCCCGGGTCGCCGTTTTCGATCGGAGGCAGCACGCTATCGAGAGTACGCTTCGCGGCGGATACCACAAAGCCGGCGATCGCGAGCGGCTAGGCGGCGGCGGGCTCTGCCGCCACCGCCTTCTCGAAAACGAGCTCGCCGCCCAGCGCGTCGACCCGGATCGCGTCGCCCTCGCCGAAGCCGCCCTCGAGCAGCGCCTTCGCGAGCGGGTTCTCGACCAGGCGCTGGAGCGCCCGCTTCAGCGGCCGCGCGCCGTACGTCGGGTCCCAGCCGGCCTCGACGAGGTGCTCCTTCGCGGCGTCGGTGAGCTCGATCGTAAGACCGCGCTCCGCGAGCCGCCGCCGCAGCTGTGCGAGCTGCAGCTCGATGACCTCGGCCAGCTGCTCCTTCGACAGCGGATGGAACTCGATGATCTCGTCGATCCGGTTCAGGAGCTCGGGCCGGAAGACGTCGCGCATCGCCTCGGCGGAGCGGACGTTCGAGGTCATGATGATCACGGTGTTGCGGAAGTCGACCGTGCGGCCGTGGCCGTCGGTGAGCCGGCCGTCGTCGAGGATCTGCAGCAGCACGTCGAAGACCTCGGCGTGCGCCTTCTCGATCTCGTCGAGCAGGACGACCGAGTACGGGCGCCGGCGGACGGCCTCGGTCAGCTGGCCGCCCTCCTCGAAGCCGACGTAGCCGGGCGGGGCACCGATCAGGCGCGCGACCGTGTGCCGCTCCTGGTACTCGGACATGTCGAGCCGAACCATGGCCCGCTCGTCGTCGAACATGAACTCCGCGAGCGCGCGGGCGAGCTCGGTCTTCCCCACGCCGGTCGGGCCGAGGAAGACGAACGAGCCGATCGGGCGGTTCGGGTCCTGCAGGCCCGAGCGTGAGCGCCTGAGCGCGTCGGCCACGGCCTCCACGGCCTCGTCCTGGCCGACGACACGCTCGTGCAGCCGCTCTTCCATGTGGATCAGCTTCTCGGTCTCGCCCTCGAGCAGCTTGTCGACGGGGATGCCGGTCCAGCGGGCGACCACGGCGGCAACGTCGTCCTCGTCGACCTCCTCCTTGACCATCGGAACGGCCTCGGGCTGCGACTCACGCTCGGTCAGCTCCTGCTCGAGCGCTGGCAGCTCGCCGTACCGGATCTCGGCCACGCGCTGGAGCTCGCCGTTCCGCTCGGCGCGCTCGGCCTCCATGCGTAGCTCGTCGATCTTGCGCTTGATCTCGGCGACGCGGGTGAGCGCCTCCTTCTCGCGCGACCACCGCGCGGCGAGGTCGTCGCGCACGGACTTCGCCTCGGCGAGCTCGCGCTCGACCGGCTCGCGCCGCTCCTTCGACTCC